>JAAFHG010000006.1 GCA_013297585.1 Chitinophagales bacterium | reverse complement strand
CTTTTAGGGTCAGATATTCATGTAAGTTCGCAGGCAGGCAGCGGCTCAATATTTTACTTTACATTACAATTAAAAATTGTTGAAGTTGATGAAAATACAGTAGCGGCAGAAGATGTTATAGACTTCGATTTAAAAGGTAAACGTATTTTATTAGTAGAAGATACTCTATTTAATATACTATTTGCTACGCAACTTTTAGAAAGTTGGAACGCTTCCGTTGATGTGGCAGAAAATGGCCTATTAGCTACCGAAAAATTGCAACAAGCCAATTACGACCTAGTATTAATGGACTTACAAATGCCTGTAATGGATGGCTATACAGCTACCAATAAAATTAGAACATTTAATAATAACATCCCTATTATTGCACTTACCGCATCGGCCACCACAAACGTGAGAGAAAAAGTATTAGCCGTAGGCATGCAAGATTATGTAACTAAACCATTTAATCCCAACGATTTTTATTTAAAACTAAAGCGCCATTTAGGGTTTTAATAGCTCGAAAAAAGTTACCGCAAACTTTCCATCTTTTACAGTGCCCTGCACTTTTGCTTTTCTTATAGCGTTGCAAAAGCCAGCCTTGTCATGTGCATCACCATGGTCATCAATATCGGTACCTGTTACATAATAGCAAGTGTCGTTGTATTTTACTGCAAGCGTGCAGCCTATACCTTTCATTTTAAACATACAAGTACCGCAGCTAGCTTCTAGCTTGTAGGCAGGTTTGTTACTATCAAATACCAGCCCTTTCTTTGGTATTTGCTGCGCAAAAATTGATGTAGTGGTACCAAATAGAAGGCAAATACCAATGAATAATTCTTTCATAAGTTGAAGATAACGGCTAAAACAAAAAAAGGCACTATTTCTAGTACCTTTTGCGCTCTCCCTGTTGGACTTGAACCAACGACCCTCTGATTAACAGTCAGATGCTCTAACCAACTGAGCTAAGGAAGAATTTCCCCTATTTGGGGTTGCAAAAATAGGGGATAATTTATTTTGGCAAAATTTTTTATAAAAAATTGAAGAAACTTTTTTCTTCAAAGCCTATAAACACTCCTTCATCGGTATTTTTTACTGCGTAAGTCTTTAAAAAATAGCCTTCACCAGTTATGTTTCTACCATTTTTAAGGCTAAACTTATACCTGTGTAAAGGACAAACTGCATTACCAAGCGCATCAATAAAACCATCGGCCATAATACCACTTGCATGAGGACATTTGTAAGCAAAAGCAAACAGCTCATTTTGATGTTTTGCTAATGATAATTTTTTACCATCAGCTTCTACCACACACATGCCATTGCTTTGAAAATCAATTGCAGCAATATTTTCAGCAATCTTATGCCATGTTATTGTTTTATCGCTCATAAACAATCACGCTAAAAATGAATGGTTTTATAAGGGTAGCGAATACCATACATCTCTCTCACTTTTTCCATGATGGTTTCACGTAGCAAATCAATGTTTTGGCGCTCTATTGCAGATATAAATACGCAGTTATTGTTGGTTTCTTCTTCCCAACGTTCCTTTAATTCTCTACGTAATTGTTCTTTAACGCTATCGTCAAGCCATTCGTCAAAATATTTCTGTTCGTACAAATCCATTTTATTAAAAATGGTCAATATGGGCTTCTCAAATGCTTTTAAATCTTGCAAAGTTTTATTTACCACACCTATTTGCTCTTCATATTTTATGTGCGATGTATCTACAACGTGCAGCAAAATATCAGCTTCACGCACTTCATCCAATGTGCTTTTAAAACTCTCAACCAAGTGGTGCGGTAATTTTCTAATAAAACCAACCGTATCGCTCAGTAAAAAAGGCGTGTTTTCAAATACCACTTTTCTTGTAGTGGTATCAAGCGTAGCAAATAATTTGTTCTCTGCAAACACTTCACTTTTACTTAGCAAAGTCATCAAAGTGCTTTTACCTACATTGGTATAACCTACCAAAGCCACACGAATAAATTCGCCACGCTCTTTACGTTGGGTAAAAGATTGCTTGTCAATTTCCTGTAAACGCTTGCGCAGCAACGATATTTTATCTTTTACAATACGTCTATCTGTTTCAATTTCAGTTTCGCCTGGCCCACGGCTACCAATACCACCACCTTGCCTTTCTAAGTGCTTCCACATACCTTTTAGGCGAGGTAAAATGTATTGGTATTGTGCTAGCTCTACTTGTACTTTAGACTGTGCTGTTCTCGCCCTACGGGCAAATATGTCTAAAATCAAATCGCTTCTATCAAGGGTTTTGGTTTTCAGCTCGGTTTCAATATTAATAATTTGCGAGCCAGTCAACTCGTCATCAAACACCACTAAGCCAATGTTTTTACCCAGGATATAGTTTTTAATTTCTTCAAGCTTGCCTTTACCTACAAAGGTTTTGCTATCAGGACGTAATAGTTTTTGCGTAAATCGCTTTACCGTAATGGCGCCAGCCGTTTCTGCCAAAAAAGCCAATTCATCAAGGTATTCTTCTACCTGCTCTTGCGTTTGATCTTTTTGTACCAAGCCAATTAGTACGGCACGTTCTTCGTCCTTTATTTTCTGTTTCTCTATCAACTAATAATAATTTGTACAAAAGTAGTTGGTTTTGCTGTCTTGCATCATATTCACCCACACATATCGGTAATGATATGGCACCAACATTTTACATTTGCGCCACTTACCTTTACAATACATGAACTTGGATATAGCACAAACCGCCAAACAAACCATTGCTGTAGAAGCAAAAGCAATAGCAGCTTTGGGCAATTTTATAGATGCAGACTTTGAAAAGGTAGTAGGTATTATTTACCAATGTAAGGGTCGCTTGGTGGTAAGTGGTATTGGCAAAAGTGCTATTGTGGCGCAAAAAATTGTAGCAACGCTTAACTCTACTGGTACACCTGCCCTGTTTATGCATGCAGCCGATGCTATTCATGGCGATCTTGGTATGATTCAAACCGACGACATTGTATTATTAATAAGTAAAAGCGGCGAAAGTGCTGAGATTAAAGCCATTGTGCCATTAATTAAAAACTTTAGCAATACACTTATTGGTATGGTAGGTAATGTAAAAAGTTACTTAGCCAGCCAATCAAATTATATTATTAACACCACAATTGATAAAGAAGCTTGCCCTAATAATTTGGCACCAACAACAAGCACCACCGCACAAATGGTAATGGGTGATGCATTAGCTGTTTGCTTAATGGAATTAAAAGGTTTTAAGGGTGATGATTTTGCAAAATATCATCCTGGTGGTAATTTGGGCAAAAGGTTGTATCTAAAAGTGAGTGACATTTACATTCATAATCCTTCACCAAAAGTGTTGCCTACGGCTACGCTAAAAGAGGTGATTTTAGAAATTACCCAAAAGCGCCTTGGTGTTACCGCTGTTGTAGATGCTGACAATACCATTAAAGGTATTGTTACCGATGGTGATTTAAGACGGATGCTTGAGCGCAGTAATAGCTATGATAATATTATTGCTAGCGATATTTTGACTGATAATCCTAAAACCATTTTACCAGATACTATGGCTGTAGATGCCTTAGACGTTTTTGCTGTGCATGACATTACGCAATTGCTAGTGGTTGAGAATGATAATTATTTGGGTGTATTACATTTACATGATTTAATTAAAGAAGGTATTATGTAAGATTTTACTACATAGTTAAATAGTTAAAACCGAGAGGACATAGCAATTTCTAGTGTGCTTCTTTACCTATTATCCTATGTATTAAATTGTATTTTTAATAAAATTTTCTACCAATCATTTATCCATTTATATTTGAAACAACTAAATCAACTTTTCTATCATGAATAACCCGAATCACTATGTAGCCATTATGGCTGGCGGTATTGGCAGTCGTTTTTGGCCACAAAGCCGTGTAGGCTACCCAAAACAGTTTTTAGATATTTTAAACACTGGCAAAAGTTTAATTCAATGGACTTTTGAGCGCTACGCTGCATTTATTCCTAAAGAAAATATTTATGTGGTAACTGCTGCTGAATACAGCCATATTTGTGAAGAGCAATTACCAGATATTCCTAAAGAAAATATTATTGCCGAACCAAGCAGAAAAAATACGGCACCATGCGTGGCTTACATTGCTTTTAAATTAAAGCAACAAAACCCAAATGCATCTTTAATTGTGGCACCAAGCGACCACATGATTATGGATACAGATACTTTTAGAAACATCTCTTTAAAAGCATTAAATTTTGTAGATAATAACAATGCATTTGTAACCCTTGGTATACAACCAACTTACCCAAATACTGGTTACGGTTACATTCAGTTTGACCAACAAAACGATGCAGGTGATGGTATTTTTAAAGTAAAAACATTTACCGAAAAACCTAGCCTTGAAATTGCAAAAAGCTTCTTAGAAAGTGGCGACTTTTTATGGAACGGCGGCATCTTTATTTGGAAAGCTGCAGATGTTATTGAGGCATTTGAAAAATACGATGCCGATACATTTGAACTGTTTGATGCTGAAAAAGACAACCTGAATACACCAAACGAGAAAGAAGCAATAGATCGTATTTATCCTTTGTGTAAAAACGTGGCTATTGATGTGGCATTGATGGAAAAAGCTGAGAATGTGTATGTTATTCCTTCGTCTTTTGGATGGAGCGATTTAGGCACTTGGACCAGCGCCTATGATAACCTTGAAAAAGATGCATTGGGCAACGCTATTGCTAGCAATAATACCATTATTATTGATGCTACTAAGTGTATGATTAGTGCACCATCTGACAAGTTACTAGTACTACAAGGGTTAGAAGATTTTGTAGTAATTGATACAAAAGATGCTTTAATGATTTGCAAAAAAGAAAAAGAACAAGCCATTAAAGAATATGTAGCTGAAGTAAAAAGAGCTAAAGGCGATAAATATTTATAAAACAATCCTAAAGTTATAGTCACAAGATTCAAGTTACAAGCGTTCATTTGCTTGTTTCTTGAATCTTGTCTATTTTTACCTATATCTTGGTTTGTACATCTCGATAATTTGCTTTTTTTGCCCCTAACGATTATAAATGATTGTGCCATGAATGAAAGAATGCGTTTGTTTGATTGCATTGATTTGCAGCTACGAAAATTTCCTAAAACAGATATGTTTGGTGCCAAGGAAAATGGTCAATGGATTACCTATAGCACCCAACAAGTACAAGGTATTGTAGATAGTTTAAGTGCCGGGTTGCTTAACCTTGGCCTTAGCGGTAGAGATATGACGGCCGAGGGCAGCGATAAGATTGCCATTATTAGTAACAACAGGCCAGAATGGGTATTTACAGATTTAGCAGCACAGCAAATTGGCGTAATTTTAGTGCCTGTTTACCCTACAACCAACCCCAACGAAATTGAATTTATTTTTAATGATGCACAGGTAAAATATGTATTTGTAAGCAGCCAAGAAATGCTTACTAAAATACAAGCGGTTACACCTAAAGTAGCCTCTATTAAAGACATTTACAGCTTCGATAAAATTGAAGGTTGCAAGCATTGGAGCGAACTTACAAGTTCTGCAAATGAAGCTTCTTTACAGCAGGTTGCTAGCATAAAAGCAAGCATTCCTACATCGCAAATTGCTACTATCATTTACACATCTGGCACTACAGGCGTGCCTAAAGGTGTAATGCTTAGCCACAACAATATTTCTAGCAATGTAAAACACAGTAAAGATAGTTTTCCATTTGAGGATGCGCCAGAAAGTAAAGTGCTTAGCTTTTTGCCACTCAATCATATTTTTGAGAAAATGGTTACTTATATCTACTTGTTTAGCGGTATAAGTATTTACTACGCAGAAAGTTTAGAAACCATTGGCGATAACTTAAAAGAAATTAAACCTGATGGTTTTACTACCGTACCTCGCTTGCTAGAAAAGGTTTTTGAGAAAATAATGACCACAGGTAGCCAATTAACTGGTATTAAAAAAGCCTTGTTTTATTGGGCGGTAAGTGTAGCCGAGAAATACGATAATCTTGAAGATGGTGGTGCATGGTACAACTTACAACTTGCCATAGCTAATAAACTTATTTTTAAAAAATGGAGAGCCGCTTTAGGTGGTAATATTCGCTTTATAGTTACTGGTGGTGCGGCTTGCCAAGTAAAACTGCTGCGCATTTTTAATGCTGGTCAAATACCTGTGTACGAAGGCTACGGTCCTACAGAAAATAGCCCAGTAATATGTGTGAATCGCAAAACCAAAGGCGGTACTAAGTTTGGTACAGTAGGCCCGCCAATACAAGGTATTGAAGTGAAACTAGCAGAAGATGGAGAAATTTTAGTAGCTGGCTCAAGTGTAATGGAAGGTTACTATAAACGTCCCGATTTAACAGCAGAAACAGTAATTGACGGTTGGCTACATACAGGCGATATTGGTATATGGGTGGATGATAAATTCTTAAAAATAACCGACCGCAAGAAGGAATTATTTAAAACAAGTGGTGGTAAATATGTAGCACCACAGCCTATTGAAAACAAGTTTAAAGAAAGCCCTTTTATAGAGCAGATAATGATTGTAGGTAGCGAACGCAAGTTTGTAGGCGCATTAATTGTACCGTCGTTTACGCACTTAAAAGCTTGGATGTTGCATAAGCATTTACCGTTTACTACCAATACAGAAGCGATAAAAAGTCCTGCGGTTTTAGAAAAATACCAGTCTATTATTGAAGAATTAAACCACCATTTTAACCATGTAGAGCAAGTAAAGAAATTTGAATTACTTGCACAAGAATGGAGCGTGGAAACTGGCGAAATGACTCCTAAATTGAGTTTAAAAAGAAAGGTAGTAATGGAAAAATGTGCCGCCGCAGTTGAGAATATTTACAAAGATTAGAACTACAAAAAATCCTCGTTTTAAAAGCGGGGATTTTTTGTAAAAATATTTATCGTAAAAATACGATTAGTTTAAAACAAAGCCCCTACATTTGCCTTATCGTATAAAAACGATGAAGCAAATATGTCAATTGATAAGTCCTCAGAATTTACACAAGAAGAACAAGATTTGGCAGCTTTTGCCAAAGCATTTGGCCATCCAGCACGCATTGCCATTTTAAAAATATTGGCAGCAAAAAACGCTTGCATTTGTGGCGAAATTGTAGAAGTATTGCCATTGGCACAAGCCACTGTTAGCCAGCATTTAAAAGCATTAAAAGAAGCAGGCTTAATTCAAGGCACTATTGATGGCCCTAAAAGTTGCTATTGTATTAATTGGGCAGCTTTCAATGCCTTTAAGCAACAGTTTACCACACTTTTTAGCACATTAGAAACTGGCAAACAAAAGTGTTGTTAGTATTAAAAATATTATTATGAAATTATATAATATCAAAGCGTATTTGGCAACGGCCGAATCTGTAAATTTTAAATTACCTACAGGTGCTTATGTACCAGAACATTTTCATGTAACAGAAGTAGGCTTAGTTACTAGGCATTTTATTGACTGTGGCGGTACAGAACGCTTAGAAAAAGTAGTAAACTTCCAGCTATGGTATGCAAACGATGTTGAACACCGTTTAAAACCAGCAAAACTGTTGCACATTATTCAGTTATCTGAAGAAAAAATAGGCATCGGTAATTTGGAAATTGAGGTAGAATACCAATCTGACACTATTGGCAAATATGGTTTACATTTTAACGGAAATGATTTTTTATTAGTACCTAAACAAACGGCTTGCCTTGCGAGTGACAGTTGTGGCATACCACCCTCAAAGCTTAAAGTACCAACGGATGACTCACAAACTGCAACAAAATATAGTTGCACACCAGGTAGTGGTTGCTGCTAAAATAAACCTAAGCGTATATGAGTACTAATAACTGTGCCCCAACTGTAGAGCGAAAGAGATTGGGATTTTTAGATAGGTTTCTTACCCTTTGGATTTTTATTTCGATGGCTATAGGTATTGGGTTAGGCTACTTTTTTCCATCGTCAGCTACTTTTATTAATTCATTTTCTAGCGGTACTACCAATATTCCTTTGGCTGTTGGTTTAATACTAATGATGTACCCACCGCTTGCAAAAGTGCGCTACGAGAAAATGGGTGAAGTATTTAAAGACACTAAAGTATTAAGTGCTTCGTTATTTCTTAATTGGATTGTTGGCCCCATTTTAATGTTCGTGTTAGCTATTGTATTTCTACAAGGTTATCCCGAATACACAATTGGCTTAATACTTATTGGGCTTGCACGTTGCATAGCTATGGTAGTAGTATGGAACGAACTTGCTGATGGTAACCGTGAATATGCAGCAGGCTTAATTGCGCTAAACAGTATTTTTCAAGTATTACTTTACAGTGTTTACGCCTATATTTTTGTTACGGTTTTGCCACCTGTTTTTGGTATTAAAGGCTTAGAAGTAAATATTACCATAGTAGAAATTGCCAAAAGCGTAGGCATATACCTAGGCGTTCCATTTGCCGCAGGCGTAATAAGCCGCTATACCTTAATAAAACTAAAAGGTGAGGATTGGTTTCAAAACAAATTCGTACCCATTATTTCGCCCATTACTTTAATTGCTTTACTGTTTACGATTGTGGTAATGTTTAGTTTAAAAGGGCAATTAATAGTGCAAATACCAATGGATGTAGTGCGAATAGCTGTGCCTTTAGTTATATACTTTACCATCATGTTTGTTGTGAGTTTTTTTGTAGGCAAATATTTTGGTGCAGATTATTCACGAAGCACATCAATAGCATTTACTGCCACAGGCAACAATTTTGAACTAGCCATTGCAGTTGCTATCGGTGTATTTGGCATTAATAGTGGTCAGGCTTTTGCCGGGGTTATTGGTCCCTTGGTAGAAGTACCAGCATTAATAGCCTTGGTAAACCTCGCCTTTTGGTTTAGAAAAAAATATTACACAAAACAATAAATCGATAAAATGAAATTATTAGCAACATTAGTGGTTAGCCTTTTCTTAATTGGCATAAGCTATTCGCAAGCAACATCTGGTAAAGCAAACAAACTGTATCCAGCCCTACAAACGTATTTACAAAACGCCGAAAAAGCATTTAATACCATACCCAAAGATAGAAAGGTGGAGCTAAAAAAACTAGCTACTTACTTAAGCACAAAACTGAACTCAGAAAAAAATGCAAGCCTAATTTTTATATGCACGCACAATAGCCGTAGAAGCCATATGGGACAATTGTGGGCTACTGCTGCGGCAGAATATTATGGCATTGCAGGCGTGACTAATTTTTCAGGTGGTACAGAAAATACAGCTTTTAACCCTAGGGCTGTAAATGCATTGGTAAAAGCAGGCTTTGTAATTACTAAAACCACTGAAGATACCAACCCGAAATATGCGGTAAATTACGGCGAAGCCTTACCTACAACCATCGCTTTTTCAAAAAAATATACCGAAGCGCCCAACCCTACTACCAATTTTGGCGCAGTAATGACTTGCTCGCAAGCAGATGAAAGCTGCCCGGTGGTATTTGGTGCTACTGCACGTATTAAGCTACCTTATAACGACCCAAAAGAAGCCGATGGTAAACCCAACGAAACTGAAACTTACGATGCACGCAGTAAAGAAATAGCTACTGAAATACTATATGCTTTTTCGTTAGTAAAATCTAAAAAATAAACCGAAACCAAGTTAATAGTATGAAAAAGAAACTTTTATTTGTTTGTATCGAAAACAGCAATCGCAGCCAAATGAGCCAAGCATTTGCCATTATTAATGGTGGCGATAAATTTGAAGCTTACAGTGCAGGTAGCAAGCCAAGTGGTATTGTAAACCCTAAAGCTATTGCTGCTATGAAAGAACTTGGTTATGATCTTTCTACTCACGACAGTAAAAGCCTTGACGAAGTAAAAGCCTATGCGCCTTTTGATGCAGTAGTAACCATGGGTTGTGGCGATGCTTGCCCTTGGATGCCTGCAAAACGCTTTGTAGATTGGGTAATTCCAGATCCTAAACACATGGAACCAAAAGAATTTAATGAAGTAAGAGATTATATAGAAGGTAAGGTTAAGGGCTTAATAGCAGAGCTAACAGTAGAATAAAGCTGTATGTTGCAAATTTTAATAACATTTTATTTGTAGCCCAACTTTTCAATTGGGCTACAAATACCTTTAGTTTAGTATCGCTTCTGTTGTTTCTATGGTAAACTTATCTTTTAGTTCCATAATGTTTTTCCAGCCGCCTACAATGTTTCTAATATTGTGTATGCCTTGGCGTTTTAATAGCGACGAAGCAATAACGCTTCTATAACCACCTGCACAATGCACATAAATATTTTGATCATCCTCTAAATTTACCATGCTTGCAGGATCCATCATATCATCTAAAGGAATATTAATAGCCTGTTTTAAATGACCGTTACCATATTCAACTTCTTTTCTTACATCTACCACCAATAGTTTTTCATCAAATGGAATGTCCATTGCTAGTTCATCTACCTCCACATCTATTAGCATATCTACTTTTTCGCCAGTAGCTTGCCATGCATCAAAACTACCATCAAGATAGCCCACCATTTTTTCGAAACCTACACGTGCAAGCCTAGTAATGGTTTCTTTTTCTTTACCAATTTCTGTTACTAAAACAATGTTTTTATCAAAAGGTAGTAAGCTGCCAGCCCATTCTGCAAAGCGGCCTTCTAGCCCTATAAATATTGAGCCTGGTATAAAACCATTGGTAAAAACATCTGAAGGTCTAGTATCTAAAATTATAACGTCATCATCTGCTACAATGGCTTTAAAATCGGCTATTGGCAATGGTTTTAGCGCTTTCTCAAAAATGCTAGTAAGGCTTTCGTAGCCTTCCTTATTTATTTTTGCATTAATAGGAAAATACTGTGGTGGCGCTGCCAAGCCTTCGGTTACAGATTTTACAAATTCCTCTACAGTTTGCGGTTGTAAGGCATAGTTGGTAGCTTTTTGCTCGCCAATAGTGCTATATGTTTCTGGGCCTAAATTTTTGCCACAGCTACTACCTGCACCATGCGCAGGATACATAATAACGTTATCTGCAAGCGGCATAATTTTATCTTGCAAGCTATTGTACAACATGGCTGCTAAATCTTGCATTGTAAGTACATCGCCTTTTTGTGCTAGGTCTGGCCTACCTACATCACCTACAAACAAAGTATCGCCAGTAAAAATTGCATGTGGTTGTTGTTGCGCATCATTTACCAGAAAGCAACTACTTTCTAGCGTATGGCCAGGTGTGTGTAGTACTTTTATAGTTATATCACCAAGCTTAAATACTTCGCCGTCTTTTGCCACGTGTACAGGAAAGTTTGTACGTGTATCTGGACCATAAACAATGGTTGCACCAGTGGCCGCTGCAAGGTCTAAGTGGCCGCTTATGAAGTCGGCATGAAAATGTGTTTCGAAAATATATTTAATAGTGGCTTCGCGCTCTGTGGCTAATTGCAGGTATTCGTCTATATCTCTTAATGGATCTATTACTGCCGCCTCGCCATTACTTTCTATGTAATAAGCTGCTTCGCTAATACAGCTTGTATATAATTGTTGTATAAACATAATTGTACCTAAATATTTTTTGCAAAAATAAGTACATGTGGTTAGTCTGCTATTTTTACTTATCGCTTTGTAATAACGGCAGATATTAAACAAAAAAATAGCCGCTTTAATTAGCGGCTATACTGTTTTTTTGAATTACATGTTTTACTTTAGAAATTCATCCATAAAAGCACCTAGCTCAACAATACGAGCATAATTTACCGAGTAAAATATGAATTTACCTTCACGCTTAGTTAATACAATATTAGCACGACGAAGGATAGCCAAATGTTGAGAAGCAACAGATTGCTCAATACGCAATTTTACGTAGATTTCTGTTACGGTCATTTTTTGGTTTTCGTTCAACAATGATAAAATTGTTTGACGAAGTTTGTGATTTACAGCTCTTAAAATAGCAGCTGTTTTCTTTGTTTGTACTAGGTCTACTTTAGCAAAAGTTTCGCCGTTGCTAAGCACTAGAACTTGTGGTGTTGATGTCATTTTACTTTGATATTAGGGGGTTAAGAAATGCAATAACAATTAAAAGTATATTTCATTGTCCACATAACACAAATTTAAAGCATCTTTTTTTAAATTTTAAGGTTTTTTTAAGGTTTTTGAGGATTAAAGAACGCTTTCAGGTAAAAAGGCTCGCTGTAAGCAATATTTACAGTGCTATTACTTACAATATTTTCTTCTGCAAGCAGCACCATATTGGTAGCATTGTGTTGTATGCTAAAATAAAAAGCACTCGAGTGTTGCAACACCGTTTTTAACTTATTACTACCACTACCTGTAAATATAATTTTTTTGTTAATTAAGTGCTCTTCAAAGCTTGTATTGTTTACAATAATTGCCGCTGGTTGCAGTATTGCATTTAGCTTAGTATCGTAAATTGCTGTAAAAACCTCCATGCGCCTTGCATCTATTAATGGGCAAAACAAATAATCATCTACCGCCTCAGTCTTTTGCACATGTGTAATTGCAGCGGCGGCCATTATTTGTAGCGTATTTAGTGTTACTAACGGCTTATTTAGTGCAAAGCACAATCCTTTTGCCGAAGCCAAACCTACACGTAAGCCAGTGTAACTACCTGGCCCGTTAGACACACAAATGGCATCAATATCAGATAATTGATAACCGGTATTTTGAAACAGTTGTTGTATGGCTGGTTGTAAAAATGCGCCGTGATTTTTTGGGTCAGTATTTTCTGCGTAGCTAATTACTTGGCTATTGTTTGATAAGCAAATACTAGCATGTTCTGTAGCGGTATCAATATGCAATAAAAGCGCCATTATAAGGTTTTAAGTAGAAGAATAAAAGTCAAATTTACGTTGGTTGATTAATAGAAATAGCCTTACTTGCTGCCTCATTAAAGTATAAACCATGCGTAAGCAAATTATTAATACACCTAATGCACCCGCACCTATTGGCCCATACAACCAAGCTGTACAAGCTGGTAATTGGTTATTTATTAGTGGCCAAGTGGCTTTGGTACCTGCAACAGGCGAGCTTGTAACTACAGGCGTAAAAGACGAAGCCAAGCAAGTGATGGAAAATTTAAAGGCGATATTAACAGAAGCCAATATCACCTTTGATAATATTGTAAAGACCACCATTTTTTTAAGCGATATGTCTTTATTTGCCGATATAAATGAAGTGTACGGTAGCTATTTTACAGGTGATTATCCAGCCCGTGAAACGGTTGCTGTAAAAGGCTTACCAAGAAATGTAAACGTTGAAATTAGTATGATAGCAATGGTATAATACTATTGCTCGTTTAATAATTCATGCACACCATCGCTGCTTTCTACCACGTACACTTCTGGTGTAATACCAAAGGTGTTTTGGTAGGAAGCAGTGATATCTGCAACAACAGATTCTCTACTTTCTTTTTCTATTAAGTTAATGGTGCAGCCACCAAAACCGCCACCCATTAATCTCGCGCCAATTACTGCATTGTGAAATCTTGCTTGTGTAACTAAGTAATCTAATTCTGGGCAGCTTACTTCGTATAGGTTACTAAGGCCATTATGCGTTTGATACATCAATTTACCAAACTCAATTAAGTTGCCTTCTTGTAAATATTTACCAGCTGCTTGCACACGTTCTATTTCTTGTGTAATGTATAAGCTACGTTTAAATTCTTCTTCGTTAAGGGCATATTTAAATTGCTCTACCACCGATGGTAAAATGTTGCGATAAGAAGTGATTTTTTGGTTAACGCTTTGAAACAAGCTTAATGCATCAGAAGCCACTTCTCTGCGTTTATTGTAAGCACCATCGTTTAGGCTGTGCTTAACTTTAGAGTTAATAAGTACCCAATCGTATTTATCTAACACTATTGGAAAATAATTAAACTCAAGGCTTGTACAATCAAGCAAAATACAATGGTCTTTTTTGCCGTGCAAACTTGCAAACATATCCATGATACCACACTTAGTACCAGGATAAGCATGTTCAGCTTTTTGCGCTAGAAGCGCCATATCTAAACGAGAAATATTTAGTTGAAACAATTCGCTAAGACAGTAAATTAAACCAGCCTCTAAAGCTGCCGACGATGATAAACCTGCACCAGGGGGCACATTGCCACCAAATACACAGTTAAAGCCATTTACAATGTACCCTTCTTTTTGTAAAATATGCAATACACCTAGTACGTAACTCTGCCAGCCCTCTATGTTTTTTATATCGGCTAAGTCTATTGATAATTTTTCGTCAACATCTGCTGCAACAAAAGTTGCAGTATTGGTATTGTTTGGTGCAATGGCAAACCAAATACCTTTATTAATGGCCGCTGGTAATACAAAGCCATCATTGTAATCAATATGTTCGCCTATAAGATTAATGCGACCTGGTGCAAAAAAAGTACGACAATCTCCTGAAAAATGTGTTTTAAAACTGTTGATGGCTTGTGAAGCTGACTGCATAATTAGAAGTTGGTTATAGATACAAAATATGAGGTTGTAAATATACTAGATGTGTTTGGTTCAATCAGTCTTAAACCAATGCCATTGTTAAAGCAATCGGGTGCACCGCTTAAATTTTCTATAGCAATGCTTTGTCTATCATCTGGTGTGTATACTTGTAAAAATGGGTAGCTACTATCTGGTACAATTGTAACGCTTATATTGTTATAATTTAACATACATATTGGTTGATTGGCAGTAGCATCAAGTTTAAAGCAGTTATCTAAAAAAACACCTTTCAACAAAGCGCCTTCGGCAAATTCAGTTCTGGTAATATTGTTACCGGTTGGCAATAAAGTGCTATCAAATTCTAGCATGGTGTTGCTGTCAAATTGTAGTGTGTAATTATCTACTGTGCTGCCTAATGTAAAGTATGGATGCCAACCTTGCGCATAAGGTATAGCGTTTATATTGGTATGATGAACTGTGGTGGTAACAGATAATTGGTTATTAGCTTCTAACGTCCACAAATGCTGAACCGTGAATGTAAATGGATAGCCTTTATCGGTAGCTAAATACGTATGCTGTAATGTTACAGAAGCCGCGTTATCATTGCTATTAGTGTCAATAATGTCATACACAGCATCAAACAATAAACCATGAATAGCATGTGGTGGTAAGTAGAATTTTTCAATTTTATAATTAGCGCCAGCAAATGCAAATTCACCTTTATCCATTCTACAAGTAAAAGGGCTTAGAAAACTGCTTTTAAAGCCATTTGTTGCATTTACTACGGCATCTTCTACTGAAGTAAAACCATCAATAACGTTTAGCAAACCGCTTGCCGTAGTAATGGTAAATGCATTTACAAAACCGCCAAACGCATAAATTTCTGCACTTGTGTTACCGTTTTTCAATGTAATAATTGGATGTTGTTGTTGGGCATTAACACTTACCTCAAAACTCATATTGCTGATTTTAAGGCGTAAAGAAACGCAAAACAAAAACTAACAATTGTTAGTTTTTGTGGTTATTTTTGTTTTATCGGGAGGAATAATAATGACAAGTATGACTGGAAAAATAAGAATCGTTACTGCTGCAAGCCTATTTGATGGCCATGATGCAGCTATAAATATTATGCGCAGGATTATGCAAAGTATGGGTGCAGAAATTATACATCTAGGGCATAATAGAAGTGTGTATGAAATTGTAGAAGCTGCCATTGAAGAAGATGTACAAGGCATTGCCATTACATCCTACCAAGGTGGTCATGTTGAGTTTTTTAAGTACATGAAGGATTTGCTAGATGAAAATGGTTGTAGCCACATTAAAATTTTTGGCGGTGGTGGCGGTACTATTTTACCAAGCGAAATAGCCGAACTGGAAGGCTATGGTATTACAAAAATTTACAGCCCCGATGATGGTAGAACGATGGGTTTAGAAGGGATGATTAAAGATGTAATTGAGAAATCGGCTCCCTTGCCTCCTCAAGGGGGAATTAAAGCGCAAGCAAGCAGTGAAGATGAAAAATTTGTTTTAGACAAAGTGAAGGATGTAAAAAAGATTGCAGCCACGATAACGGCTGCCGAAAATGGCGAACCATTAACCATTATCAATGAACCATCAACAACTTGTGTACTTGGCATCACAGGCACTGGTGGTGCAGGCAAAAGTTCGGTTACAGATGAGATTGTTAGGCGTTTTCTAAATAATTATCTTGATAAAACTGTAGCGGTAATAAGTGTAGATCCATCAAAGAAAAAAACTGGTGGCGCTTTACTTGGAGATAGAATAAGAATGAATGCTATTTCTAGTAAGCGTAGTTATATGCGGTCGTTGGCTACAAGAGATAGCGATGTGGCTTTAAGTGCTTTTGTAAAAGATGCGATTGCCATTTGCAAAGCAGAAGCATTTGACTTGATTATTGTAGAAACAGCAGGTGTAGGGCAAAGCGATGCATCGATACTGGATTTTGTAGATGCTAGCTTGTATGTAATGACGCCTGAATATGGCGCCGCTTCTCAGCTTGAGAAGATTAATATGCTTGATTATGCCGATGTAATTGCCATTAATAAATTTGATAAATCTGGTGCTTTAGATGCACTAAACGATGTGTGCAAACAGTACAAACGCAACCATCAATTATTTACTACTAAAAACGAAGAATTACCAATTGTAGGTACTATTGCTGCGCAGTTTAATGATGCAGGTGTTAACCGCTTATTTGCTTTACTAATGCAAGTTGTAGCGCAGAAAACAGGTATTGTATTTGGTGAAATCACCAATAATTTAGGGAGTTATAAATTGCAAAGTCATATTATTCCATCATCAAGAACACGTTACTTATCTGAAATAGTGACTAGCAATAAAAGCTATGATAATTGGGTAAATGAGCAGGCAACCATTGCAACAAAATTGTATCAAATAGATGGTGTAGAAGGTCTTGTAAAAAATATAGAACTAACAACAATTAAAGAAGGTATAGAAGCAAAGTTAAATGCAGATAACAAACGTTTAATTACACTATGGCCATCAGTTGTAGCTAAGTATCAAGCAGATTTTTTTGAGTATGAAGTACGTGGTAAAACCATTAAACAAGCACTTACAAGCGAAACACTTAGTGGTACTAAAGTGCCTAAAGTTGTTTTACCCAAATACAGAGATTGGGGTGATATTTTAAAATGGCAATTACAAGAAAACTTGCCGGGTGAATTTCCCTACACAGCAGGTGTGTTTGAATTAAAGCGCCAAGGTGAAGACCCAACAAGGATGTTTGCTGGTGAAGGCGGTCCAGAAAGAACCAATAAACGCTTTCATTATTTAGCAGCTAATCAGCCTGCAACACGTTTAAGCACTGCATTTGATAGTGTAACGCTTTATGGTGAAGACCCTGCAATAAGACCAGATATTTATGGTAAAATAGGCAATGCTGGTGTAAGTATTGCAACGGTTGATGATGCAAAAAAATTATATAGTGGCTTTGATTTGTGTGATGCGAAAACAAGCGTAAGCATGACCATTAATGGGCCTGCACCTATTTTATTAGCGTTCTTTTTAAATGCTGCAATAGACCAACAGTGTGAAAAATGGATAGAAGCCAATAACCTTTGGGAGGACGTTCAAAAAGTTTCAAATTCCAAGTTTCAAGTTTCAAGTTATCCTAGTTATAATTACAATTTGGGTACTTCTTCAATCCCTCTTTTGGGGGGCGGGGAGGCTGAATTAGGGCTTAACTTACTTGGTTTAAGTGGTGATGAAGTACTGCCGCAAAACATTTACCAACAAATAAAAAATGAGGCACTTGCACAAGTACGTGGTACGGTACAAGCAGATATTTTAAAAGAAGATCAGGCACAGAATACTTGCATTTTCTCTACTGAGTTTGCGCTGAAATTAATGGGTGATGTGCAGCAGTATTTTATTGATAATAGTGTTAAGAATTTTTATAGCGTTAGCATCAGTGGCTATCATATTGCTGAAGCTGGTGCCAATCCTATTACACAGCTTGCATTTACATTAGCCAATGGTTTTACGTATGTAGAATATTACCTAAGCCGTGGTATGCACATAGATGATTTTGCGCCAAACTTATCCTTCTTTTTTAGTAATGGTATGGATGCAGAATACAGTGTTATTGGCCGTGTAGCAAGGCGTATTTGGGCCAAAGCAATGAAGTATAAATACAAGGCCAACGACCGCTCACAAAAACTAAAATACCATATTCAAACAAGTGGCAGAAGTTTGCACGCACAAGAGATAGACTTTAATGATATACGTACCACTTTGCAAGCACTGTATGCTATTTACGACAACTGCAATAGCTTACACACAAACGCCTACGATGAAGCCATAACAACACCTACAGAAGAAAGTGTAAGACGTGCTATGGCCATACAGTTAATTATTAATAGAGAACTAGGTAGTGCCAAAACAGAAAATTTTATGCAAGGCAGTTTTGCCATAGAAGCACTAACAGATTTAGTAGAAGAAGCGGTACTGAAAGAGTTTGAACGCATCTCTGAACGTGGTGGTGTTTTAGGTGCTATGGAGCGAATGTATCAGCGCAATAAAATTCAAGAAGAAAGTATGCACTACGAGATGCAAAAACATACAGGTGAATTACCAATTGTAGGCGTTAATACATTTTTAAATAAACAAGGTAGCCCCACTATTTTACCATCAGAAGTTATTCGTAGCACTGATGAAGAAAAGCAATGGCAGATAAAAAATTTAGAAGCATTTCATAAACGCAACGAGGCGAAAGCAGATATAATGCTAAAACAATTACAGGCTGAAGCAATAGCTAATGGTAACTTATTTGAAGCATTAATGGAAACAGTGAAATATTGTAGCCTTGGACAAATAACCAATGCGTTGTACGCAGTTGGCGGCCAATACAGAAGAAATATGTAAGAACAATAAAAGCTCCAAAAGTCTGAAGTCTTTGGAGCTTTTATACGCTAATCTTTTTTGCTTACTAAATTACCTACAAGCGTAACTACTGCACCTGTTAAAGCCACCATTACGGTACTTATTGCAATATCGTAAATCATCATTTTGGGAGTAAAAATATTGGTATTGGCATACATTGTAAAATCGTATGAACAACTTACCAAGAGACCTAAAACAGCACTAGTAGTAATGCCAGAAGCTATGTTGGTTATTTTGGCCTTGCCTATTACAAAAGCTACTAGAATACCGTACAATAGGCTACCTAAAATAAGCGACCACCAAACCATTTGGTCCATTTGACGACTAACGCCAGCAATAGCACTTACGGTTTCGGTAACAAACAAAACACCATAAAATAGAAAGCCTAGAAAAAAATAAGCAATGCCACCAGCAATGCCCGATACAAGCAGTTTTTTTACATTCATAAAGCGAGTTTTGGGGGTAAATTAATTAATTGATGCACTAATGTATAACGTTTTGCTAAACATTTTTTGTTTTACTAAAATAATATTTTGGCGTCTTAATTTTAAACAACGTATTTATACAAAGAAAGCCTGAAACGTTACAATCTCGGGCTTTTTGTATAATATGTGTTAATGTATTTTTTATAAATCGTAGGTATAAAATGGATCAATTTCTGCATTGGCTTCTAGCTCAAAAACAGGTTTTATAATGCCATCTTTTAAACCATATACCCAGCCATGTAAGTGCGGTCTATTATCGCTTTTCCAGGCTTTTTGTATAATAGATGTTTTTGCCAAGTGCATTACTTGTTCTACCACGTTTAGTTCTACTAATCTGTCAAAGCGTTGTTCTTCACTTTCTATTGCATTTAGTTCTATTTTATGCAAGTGATACACATCTTTAATATTGCGTAACCACATATTAAGTACATAGTTAAAATCGTGGTTGGTCATAGAGGCTTTTACACCACCACAGCCATAATGGCCACATACAATAATGTGTTTTACTTTTAAATGGTTAACAGCGTAATCAACAACACTAAGTAAGTTTACATCGGTATTAATAACCAGATTAGCAATGTTACGGTGTACAAATATTTCGCCCGGTTGCGTACCAGTAATTTTATCTGCAGGCACACGGCTATCGCTACAGCCAATCCATAAAAACTCAGGCGTTTGTATATGTTCTAAACGTGAAAAAAACTCTGGATCATCTTCTACTTGTTCGTGCGCCCAAGCTTTATTTTCAAGTAGTAACTTTTCGTATATCGTCATTACAAATTTTAATTTTTTGTAGCTTAATAAATTTTACAAACTAAATATAAATTAATAGATCATGAAACACTAATTACTAGTGTTTTTACCCATTTTTTTAAAGGCGAATTTTACAACAAAATATATTACCAATGCAGATAAAACACCAGTTAAAAAATCGGTTACGGGTACCATAATAGCGGTGTACAACATCATCGAAAACTCAAACTTACCCAAATGTTTTATCTCAGTTATTTCCGATGGCTTAATCATATTGCTAGCTACCCAAACCAATATACCACCTATACAAGCCATTGGTATAAGTTCTAAATATTGTGCCAGAAAAAACGCCATTGTAAGTTTAAGTATGCCTTTAAAATAGCCAGCTAAAGGTGTAGTAGCGCCTGCTTTTATGCTAGTGGCTGTACGTGCTAGTGCGCCTGTACAAGGAAAGCCTTGTACTAATGGTGTAATAATTTGTACCAATCCTTGCCCAAAAAATTCTTTATCAGGATTAAAAGGTGTTTTGTCATTTTTAGCAAGTTTATCGGCCATAGACGAGCATAAAATACTTTCAACACCCGATACAAATACAATAGCTACCACAAAATATATAATGTCTATAAATACAGATGTGTTTAATGCAGGTAAAAACGGCAACTGAATTTTGAAAAAGTTATTTGGTATAGAGCCATATAAATCTCTTACCAAAATAATATGTTTATCTGCTAGTAATGTAGATGCAAGCAAGGTAGCAAGCCCCATAGCTACCACTGGGCCAGGTATGTAAATAGATACGCGCAATAATATTTTTGTAACCGCAAATGTTACAATACCTAATAAGATAGCCCAAGGATTAATAGTATTTAAATGATTCCAAGCATAAGATAGTTTCTCAAAAAAAGTATTTTCTTTATCGCCCAATAATGTTTTAAAAGAATCTAAACCCAAAATATCTTTAAAATTCGATAAGGCAATTGCAACAGCAATACCTACTGTAAAGCCTACTATTATTGAGTTTGGAACTAGTTTGGCATATTTGCCTACACCAAATACACCAAGTATTATTAATACAATACCAGATATTATAGATACTAATACCAAAAAACCATGTGCTTGCTCAAAAGTGCCACCATTAGATGGATTACTGTACTTAGCTATAATGGTAGCGATAATAGGTATAAAAGCTGCTGTAGGGCCATATACTTGGTATTTAGAGCCACCAAAAGTTCTACCAATAATACAGGCTAAAGCACCTGCAATAATACCATGTTCTGGTCTCATGCCCATTGCAATGGCAAAACCCATAGCCATAGGTATCGCAGTCATTGCTACAATTAATCCTGCACTAAAATCTTTATAGGCTACAGTCATCCAGTTTTTCTTAGTCAAGTCTTCCCAGCGAGAATCGAAAACAGTAAAAAATAGTTTTATTCGCCCTAAGGGTGTAGTTGGGAATTGTTTACGTATCATAATTTGTAGTTTGTTTAAATGCTTTGCCAATTTTGGGGTTAAATAAGAATGCGTATTTTAAATTTTATAGTGCCAATCTGTTGAATTTCAATTCTTCAAGATGAGCGATAAGATCTAATGTTTCTTTTTGATTACTTTTTTTGATGTCTATTTTTATTTTTTTAAGATGTGCATGACATAAAAAATTGTTTATCTCTTCAACAATATCTTTATCAATAAAATCTGCTCTAGAAATATCAATAATTACATACGCACCGTTAGGTATACGTTCGAGTGTTTTTTTTACTATGGGTTTATTAAAAAAAGACACATCTTTTCTAAGTCTAAATAAATAGTTATTGTCTTGATTTACCAACAATACAGCCGAATGAAAATTGCTGTGCATCATAAAAAACAAACCCACGGCAATACCTATCAGCACACCTATCAGCATATTGGTAGTAATAATGGCAATAATGGTAACTGCAAAAGGGATAAACTGATCTAAACCCTTTTTGAAAAAAGCAATTACTTGCTTAATATCTAAGAGCTTGTAGCCTATAAATATTAAAATTGCCGATAATGCGCTTATTGGAATTTTGTTTAAAACATGGGGCAAAATCACTACCGCTATTATTAAAAGAAGCCCGTAAAAAATAATGGCCATTTTACTTTTTCCATTGGCATAAATATTTGCCGAACTGCTAACTACGGCAGAGGTTATGGGCAAGCCACCGAGTAAGCCAGATATAATATTGCCAATACCTTGGGCTTTTAATTCTTTATTGGCAGGTGTTACGCGTTTAAGGGTATCAATTTTATCTACCGCTTCTACACTTAGTAGCGTTTCTAGGCTAGCTACTATGGCTATGGTTACTGCAGTAAGCCAAACGTTAACATTATTGATTGCCGATAATTTAGGAAAACTGAACGTTGAAAGCATTACGCTAGGGTTTTCTGGTAACGTAATTAAATGCTTATCGGTAAGTACCAACGACGGGATGTATAATTTATAAAACTCATTAATTAGTATGCCAACTATTATTACTAATAATACACTTGGTGCCAACTTGGGAAGTTGTTTTTTTGACACTACAAACTTGTCGTACACAAACAAAATGCTGATACTAATAATACCAATAAGTGCAGCCGAAAAACCAGGATGCTCTAATGCATAATACATAGAAGAAAATGTATTTTTTTTATCGGCTTGCAAAAAAGATTCGTCACCTATGGGGTTAATATCTTCACCAAGTAAATGGGGAAATTGTTTTAAAATTAAGATAATACCTATGGCAGCAAGCATACCTTTAATAACACTATTGGGTATAAAATCGCCAATAACACCTAGCTTAAGCCAACCCATACCTATTTGTATAATGCCTGCTAGAATAAGCGATACTAGAAACAATTGGTAGGCATTAGAATCGCCACCCATTTTAGATAATGCGGTAGCTACTACAGCCGAAAACCCAACCGTAGGTGCACTTACACTTAAATGCGAACCACTAAAAAACCCTACTACAATACCGCCAACACATGCAGCTATAATACCGCTAAAAATAGGCACTACATTCTGCCCCAGTGTTGTATTTGTTTGAATTACAACACCTAAACATATAGGTAATGTTACCAATAGTATTACAACAGATGCTTCAATATTTGTAGCAAACGACCTGAAAAAATGCTTCATTGCAAGTAACATTAGTTACACGTAACCAGTACGTATAGGATGCAAACACAATTGTGTGTTATTTAATAACTATTTAAATCATTTGTAAATAGTTACTTGCATTAGGGGGAGGACTGTATATATCAGTAGAATGATTATGGGGAAATATTACCGATAATTCTGTGAGTGTAAATAGATGTTGCATTGCAAAAGCAGTAGGCCAGCTAACATTTGCCTCAGTAAAATCAATTTTACCTTTAAGGTCATCTTTTGCTACATCATCAATATCTTGTATTACATCTTCTGTTATTTGATTGCCAAATAACAAACCACCAACCTGCTTTATAGGTAGTATTTGTGTGGCAAACAGAAGTAGTATAAAAATGTTGATGACTTTCTTAATCATAAAAAACCATTAGCACAAAAATAGGTGGTAAGCATGTATAAATGTTCTTTATGAAATTGATAAGAAAAATTAAACCTTCACGTAAATCTTCTTTTTATCTAGAATGTAGACAATCAACCAATAAAAAGCAATCATAAACAGTGCATAAATTAATGAGCCATAACGCAAATCAGTACCTACAATATTTTTACAAACATGATTATAAAACCAAGCAAATGGTGTTGTGTACAGTTTAGTGCCATCAGGCGCAACGCTATCTACCCATCTAATTAAGCCAAGTACCCTTGGTAAAAAGCCACTTAGCACAAAAATGAATAAGGGGTTTTTTCCAAATACATCAAAAAATTTGCTCCATTTGCCGGTAGTTTTTTTAAATTCTATACAAAAAATAAGTACAGACAATGTAATAATGGCAAGCCCAGATGTGTAAATGGTATAACTACTTGTCCATATTTTTTTGTTGATGGGAAAAAACATATCCCAAATATATCCTGCTAGCATAAGCATTGTTCCTGCAATAAAAAGGGTGGTAAGCATTTCAAAAGATTTGCCTTTTTTTTGGATATAGCTACCTACATAATAACCAATAATTACCTCAACAATTGCTGCAAAAGTACTTGCTAAGCCTTCGGGATCAAATGGGATGCCCTCACCTTTATATACATGCGGCGTACCAAATAAGTTAATATCTACTGCTGTACCAAAATAGCCAGCAAGGCTGTAGGGGTCTGCTTTATTACCCAAACCAAAACACAACAACCAATAACCAATTAAAAGTGCCGCTGCAATTATTTTACTCCATTTACCCTTGCCAAAAAAAACAATAAAAGCTGCAAGGCAATAACACAAAGCAATACGCTGTAACACACCCATTATTCGTATACCCGAAATGCCTTTGTCGCTGTTTATCCAAGTCCAAGTTTTAGGTACTAATTGCCCATTTTGATACATTACAAAAGGGCTCCAATTTAAAAACAAGCCTATTAAAAATATAAGTAGCGTGCGCTTTAATACTTTTTTTAAAAAATAAGCAGTGCCTTCTTGCTCAAACTTAGGCATTACAAAAGCCATGGCATTACCTACGGCAAATAAAAAGAAAGGAAATACCAAGTCGGTAGGTGTGCAGCCATGCCACTCAGCATGGTCTAGCGGTGCAAAAATGTGATCCCAACTGCCTGGGTTATTTACCAATATCATTAAGGCAACGGTAGCGCCTCTAAATACGTCTAATGAGTAGTAGCGTTGGTTCATAGCAAAAGCTTTTAGATATATAAATATAGGCTTTGTGGTAATAATTCTATGAATTGCCGATGCATATTAAAAAAAGCTGTTGAGTTGTCAATTAATAACAATAATTTTTTGTACAAGTGAAGTAGCGTGATAGTATATATTTGTAAGCCATAATTTTAGCTTCGTTAATAAACTTGTAAATACCTTTTTGTTAAGTTTTTTACTGTGATTAACTTTGCGAAGCTGTGTCAATACAACAAATACTAGCTTTATAGAAGCGAATTTTATTTCATTAAATTGTAAATAGTGGTGAAGATGAATCGACTAAGCGTTGTAAAAATCGCTTTATTTTTATGCTTGTTATTGGCTAAGCAACAAGTAGTAACGGCGCAGGATATTTTAAAAGCCAAAGACTTATCAACCTTGAGGGTAGATGCCCTAAGCGACGAAGAATTAGGTAAAATAAAGCAACAACTACTACAAAGCGGCTTAACAGAATCTCAGGCAGAAGAATTATCTATACAAAAAGGATTACCACCAATAGAGGCGCAAAAATTACGAGCAAGGTTAGCAGGTGTATCGGCTACAGGCTTAGCAAGTAAAACCGGTACCGCCAATGCAACAAAAAGTGTAAGTAGAACGGTTGATACATCTACTTTAAAATATAATGGTGGCGAAGCTAATAATAGCAATGTATTTGGCAGCGAATTATTTACCAATAATCGTTTAATTTTTGAACCAGATTTACGCATAGCTACACCTAAAAACTACGCTATTGGCCCAGATGATGAATTGGTAATAGATGTGTTTGGTTATCAAGAAGCCAATTATCGCTTACAAGTATCTGCCGAAGGCACAATAAATATTCCACTAATAGGTGTTATTTATATTAATGGCTTAACGGTAGAACAAGCATCGAAACGTATAAAAGACAAAATGCAGCAAAATGGCTATGCCAATATTGCTACAGGAAAAACGCAGGTGCAAATAAGCATTGGAAAAATACGCACTATAAATATTACAGTTATTGGCGAAGCAAAAAAGCCAGGCACATATAGCATTTCCTCTTTATCTACAGTGTTTAACGCTTTGTATTTGGCGGGAGGCCCTACCGATAGAGGTTCTTTTAGAGAAATTGAAATTGTGCGCAATAGCAAAGTATTAGCGAAGCTAGATGCTTATGACTTTTTACTAAAAGGTGATCAAAGTAAAAATGTACGTTTACAAGACCAAGATGTAATACGCATACCAGTTGCCAAAGTGCAGGTGAGCTTAAATGGTGAAGTAAAAAGAGAAGGTATTTTTGAAATTTTACCAAATAATAGCTTACAACAATTAATAGATTTTGCAGGTGGTTTTGGTAGCGAGGCTTACACTGCATCGGTGCAAATAAAACAAGTTACCGATAAAGAAAGACGCGTAAAAGATTTACCAAAAGCCGAGTTTTTAAGTTATGTACCTGCTAAAGGTGATTCTATTTTTGTAGGTAAAATACTAAACAGATATACCAATAGCGTAAATATAAAGGGTGCTGTTTATAGGCCAGGTACTTATGAATTAAGTAATGGACTTACCATATCAAAATTGTTAGCAAAAGCTGATGGCTTAAAGGAAGAAGCATTTAAAAACAGGGGCTTAATTATTAGAACCAATGAGTTGGATCTAACTAAGAAAGTAGTACCGTTTAGTGTTCAAAATATTATTAATAAAACAGACGAAGATATTTTATTGCAAAAAGATGATCAGATAATTATTGGTGCAGCAGATGCCTACAAGCAAAATTATACTTTGGCCTTGCAGGGCGAAGTAAAAAAGCCAGGTACATTTAATTATTTTGATGGCATTACGTTAAAAGATTTGTTGTTTTTGGCCGAAGGTTTTACCGATGCTTCTGCAATAGACAAAATAGAAATTGCAAGGCGATATGCAGGAGATTCAGTTACAAACGCCAATAATATTGCCATAATTGTAGATGCCTCATCTGAGAAAAACTTGTCTACCGTTGGTGCAGATGTAGCTTTAAATCCTTGGGATATTGTAATAGTAAGAAGAAAGCCAAACTATCAAGAACAAATAAGTGTGAAAATTTTAGGCGAGGTGAAATACCCTGGCAATTATACACTTACCACTAAAAATGAGCGAATAAGCAGTATACTAAAAAGATCTGGCGGGCTTACGGGCTTTGCATTTACCGAAGCTGCTAGCCTTACAAGAATAAACAAGGGCGAGTCTCGTATTTTAAATGAAGAAAAGTTAAAAAAATTACAAAAAAGCATTAACGATTCGACCAACACATTAAACAATGAAATTTTTAAATCAACTATTAAAGTTGGCTTAGACTTACAAACAATTTTAAACAGCCCTGGTAGTATAGATGATGTAGTATTGCAAGAGGGCGATATTTTAAATATACCAAAGCAACAGCGTGAGGTAAAAGTAAATGGCGAGGTAATGGTACCATCTGAAGTGGTGTTTAAAGAAGGGGCTGGTTTAAATTATTACATAAATAAAGCTGGCGGATTTACAGATAATGCAAGAGAGAGAAAGGTGTATGTAATATACGCTAATGGCAGTGCGGCTAAAATTAAAAAATTTTTATTTTTTAAGTCAAACCCTACAGTAACTGCGGGTTCAGAAATATTAGTACCACAAATGCCAGAGCGTAAAAAATCGGGTTTATCTACCACAGAAATAATAGCACTTACAAGTGGTGTGGCTAGCTTGGC
>JAAFHG010000648.1 GCA_013297585.1 Chitinophagales bacterium | reverse complement strand
CTACATAGTCTTTACAGTACTGTGGTTTGTCTTGCGCTGTAAATAAGTGACTTATTTTTTTACCCTTCTTTTTAAACATTTGTTTCCATACATGCATTACTGCGTGTACAGGAAAGCCCGAACTGCCTGCTGCTGTATCTATCACATAATCGTCCTCGGTAGGGTTCATCATTTTTACACACATATCTATTACATAGCGTGGTGTAAAGTATTGCCCTTTTTCGCCTTTACTACTTTTGCCTATTAGGTATTCAAAGGCTTCGTCAACAACATCAAGATTACTATTAAAGAGCTTTACCGTTTCTAAAGAACTCACACATATAGATAGGTGAGAAGGGGTTAAATTCAGCTTGGCATTGGTTTCAAATACACCATCCCATTTTTTATTGGCACGGTCAAATAATAGTTGAATCTTCTCTTTCAGTTCTGCATCGCTTAAGCCTGTATTTCTAAATTCAAGGTTGCGGCTTTCGTCATTAGCCCCTAAATATTCATCGTATAGCTTAGCAAAAATGAGCTTAAACACTTCTTCAAATACATCTACACCCGCATTTGCTAAAACCTCGTTTTCCATTTCTTGCACCAAGTCTTTCAAACTTTTACCACTTTCTTTTAGCTTGTCTTCACGTACTAAATCTGTCATTTTAAATGGGCGTTGCAATATGTCTTCAAGCTTTTCGGTAGCTTTTGGTATTTCTGGTATATCCTCAAAATAGTTAGGGTTTTTGCGGTGGTGATAGGTAATGCTTTCGCCATTTGTCCATATACCCATGGTGGCACCTGTACCGTGGCAATAGCTTTTTAGTTGATCTCTACCATCTTTGGCTTTAGGCTTTTTTACTTCTACTAATATATAAGCAACGTTAGGGTCAAGCTTATCCATTATTACGATGTCAGCTCGTTTGGTTTCTCTACCAAAGTTTACAGGAAACTCAAGTTTTATTCTACCAGTAGGGTATTGATAATGATGGATAAGTTTGTATAGGTACAATTGCCTTACAACTTCTTCGGGTGTTAGTTTTATTTCTTTAAGGCGTACCTGACAGTAGAAATAAGGTTCAATACCTTTTTTGGTTTCTCTTTTTGTGATGTTTGCTTCTATAAAGTCGATGTCTTGTTTAGTAAAAAGAGACAGGCTGTAAGCAGAGTTTTGAAGAATATCTATCAGGTTCATAAGCAGTTTTTGTGGCTGCTTAGTTTCAAAAAAGAATTTCAAGAGAAGAGAAGTGCAAAAAAATAGGTGCAATCTTCCGCTTGAATTCTACTATAAATAGGCACCTCGGACAGCCCTAACAGAATAGAATACAGCAAAAGGATGCACCCTTGCGGATGCATCGCTTAAACTGTTTCTCTCTGTTAAATAAAATTTCCGAGGTTTTATTTATAAAGAAACGTAAGCAACGCTATGCGTTAAATAATATTTTTACTAGTGGCAAATCTAAAGTAAAACAGTATAGAAAAATGGCATAAAAAAAGCCCCGCAATTGGCAGGGCTTTGTGTTCGTTATTGTTAGCTAAAAGTCTTATCAGAAAAGCACTTCTTATTTCAATTTCATTTGTGCAAAATAAGGGTGCTCAGGATTTACAATTAATTCTTGTCTTAGTGGGTGTATTAAAACGTCCATGTCTTCTAGCGGTATGGCACCCAAAAGCGGTTCATTATCGCCTCTCAGTACTAATGCGTTGCATACAGTTTGTCTGTTTTTAAATTTTACAACTACAGGGCCAACTAGGTCATATTCTTCAATACTACCATCGGCTAACTGACCTTTTCTTTTTTCAATAAATGGTAAATCTAGCTGCGCCTGCACACTTTCGTTGATACATAAGTTATAAGCACCAGTGGCTACCAACATACTTACCTGCATTCGTTTTACTTCGTCTATGTGTATTATTTGGCGTTTTGCAAGTGCTAAATCTCCTGAATTAATTAATTCGATATCAGCGTATGTTAAGCCCATAACGTTTTGTTTTGAAACAAATTTACTTAAACCAAGAAAGAATCATACATAAAACT
This sequence comes from Chitinophagales bacterium, assembly GCA_013297585.1. Classification (GTDB taxonomy): domain Bacteria; phylum Bacteroidota; class Bacteroidia; order Chitinophagales; family Chitinophagaceae; genus Parasediminibacterium. The sequence continues at coordinate 189 of JAAFHG010000648.1, read as the reverse complement.
AGGATTTCATTAACCGCATTCACAACTGCAAATTGCATTCTTATGTTGCCAGACCTATAAGGTTTCAAAAACACAGGTGTTCGGAAGTTTAATTTACTGTTGTAAATATGTCATTCCTACGGAACTTTTACCATTTGGGGTACTCTTTTTCTACCGATATTTTGGCCTTAACAGGGCTTATTTGTTGTG
>JAAFHG010000520.1 GCA_013297585.1 Chitinophagales bacterium | reverse complement strand
AGATTAGGTGCGGTAATATTTGGTGCATTTTATATAAGGGGCCTTGTAGCAAAAAAAGAACACAAAGGATTTATATTTTGCGCTGCATTAATATTTGCTGGGGCTTTAGGCAACTTGATTGATAGTATGTTTTATGGATTGATTTTTAACGAAAGTGTACCAGGCAGTACTGTAGTAGCCACTCTTTTTCCTAAACATGGTTATGCTGGGTTTTTGCACGGCAAAGTGGTTGACATGTTGTATTTTCCTATTATTACCAACACTCAATTTCCTGATTGGGTACCAGTATGGGGCGGTGAAGATTTTGAATTTTTTAGACCTATTTTTAATATTGCAGATGCAGCCATTTCATCAGGTATTATTAGCATATTGGTATTTCAAAAACGCTTTTTTGCAAATAAAAATACCGAACCAACCACCACCGTTGAAACCAGCGCTTTGGTAAATGATGATGTTCAAGTACAATAATTAGGTTATACAATATTAAAAAGGCAAACTAACTTTTATGGAGTTGTTTGCCTTTTTTAGTTTCATGAGGGGTTACAAAGTTTAGCGGCTATATTTTGGTTAATTTTCGTTGTATTAGTTTATTGTTGTTTTCAAAACGAATGATATAAATACCACTAGCTAACTTTTGAAAACTGCTATAGGTTAAGTTATTTAGGCCTTTAAAAACATTTTTATTTTCTCTAGCTACTATTCTTCCGTAACTATCGTATAACAACATTTTTATTACTCCTGCTTCTGGCATTAACACATCTGCTTGTATGGTATTACTAAAAGGATTTAAAATACTGTTTACTTGAAATTCAATGGCCTTATTAATGCTGATTACTTTGCTGTATTTAAACGTACCATTGTTGTTAATTATTTTAAGGCGGTAGTATACAGTTTCCGTTACTACTTGAGGGTCAGTAAAAAAATACTCAAGCAATGCATTTACATTACGGGCATTTATGCTGCCAATTTTTGTAAAGTTGTTGCCATCGGTACTTTTTTCAATTTCGTACCTCACCATATCAATTTCTGTTGATACTACCCAGTTTAATGTAGCTATATCATCTGCATCAATTTTGGCATTAAACAATGTAATTGAAGCATCCACTATTTTTGTGCAGTCAATTAATTTTAATAATACACTGCTTTGGTCGGCAAATGAGCATCCAGAGCTATTTAAATTAGCTTCAGTGGTAGCTACTACAACTCTGTATCTGTGGCCGCTATCTGCCGCATATGCTAAAAATGGCGGGTAATTGGTTATAAACTGGTATTGCCCATTTACCAAAGTTGGTGTAATGTTTCCGGTAGTAGGTGTAGGTGGTGGGCCCCATGTAACGCCTCCATCGGTACTACGCTCCCATTTGTACCAAGAATACAAATTGTTGTACCTATACCTTACTGTATCGCTTAAAGCTACCAATGTGCCGTTGTTGCAACCCAACAAAGGCTGGTAGTTTAATGAGGAGGCTGGGCCGCAAGTGGCAATATTAATATCATCAATAGCCCAGTCGTTACCGCCACCACCTTGCGAATTGTTTCTAATAGAAAAAACAGCTGATGTTTGCGTAAGGCCCGTTTTAAATAAAAATGCTTTTTGTATCCATCCGGTGGTATCAATTTCACCAGTGTTATAATAGTCAATGCCATTTACTGCAAATGATAGGCTAGGCATAACGCCAGGCCTTAAAGTGCCATTTAAATTATTATCGGCACCACAAGTGCGGCAAACATTTCTAAACCAAGCTGAAAACTGGTAAAAAGTATTAGGGCATAGTCCGGTAACGGTATGTTCGTAAGCATCTGAAGTAATGTAATCGGCATTAACCAAAAGCATATAGCCGCCTGTTTGTCCGGCTGCAGGTGGGTTATTGCCCCATTTAGTAGCAGCGCCAGTATGATCACCTTCAACCTCCCAGTTTCCACCAAACATCCTGTATTTACAACTATCCATAGGAGCTATTGCACCCCCACTACAATTTGGAACTCTACGAGCAGTTCTGCTAGTACCGCTCCATGGGCTAGCATTATTTACAATGCCATAAAACCCATCATTAATAGCAACGTTGCCGCTACCAGAAACATTGCTAATGTACCCATAATCAGGCACCAAGCTAGATGGGCCACCTGGTCTATTCAATGTATTACCAGCGCCAAATGTGCCATTACTTTCGCCAGCATAATTAATGCTAAAGCCACCAGTACATAGCAAATCATCTTGCCCAATTACCATTTTATAGGGCACCCCTCTTACAATAATGTCTGCAGCACCGCCAGATAATTTATATACAAACCTACCACCAGTTAAAACAATGGTATCTCCTATATTTCCAGTAACCCTTACTCGGTAGGAGGTAGAAAAAATATGCCCTGTCCACCATTTTGGGTTATCGCCATAGGGCCAGTTATTGGTTAAGTTAATGGTTCTTGAGCCTGTGTTATCTGTAATAGTATTGTTTGCAGGAGGGTTAGGGCTTGAGCCTAGATTTATTTTAATATGGTATTCACCTGAAGCCGGGTTTGCAATATATGAGGCTGCATCGTCGCCAGTTGTTGGTGTATATCTTGAAAAAGTAAGGTCTTCGTTCGTTAAAATTCTTATGGAGTCAGTTGGGCCATTTAACATGGTTGTTTTGGTAGGTAAGCTATCTAAAAAGCGAACATTAAATATTTTTCCATTATTGCCGCCGTTAAAGCCCCATGGTAAATGCACTGCCATTTTAATATCGATGGTATCTCCTACCCTAATTTTACCTCCGGTTGTACGCCTAGATAAATTTTCGTACCCATTACCAAACCGTGGCGATTGGGCA
>JAAFHG010000614.1:1443-2334 GCA_013297585.1 Chitinophagales bacterium | reverse complement strand
AAAGGTGTAGTATAAGGTGTAGCAGCTGAACTTGTAGTAGCAGTACCATCGCCAATAGTATTTACAGCTCTTATTTGAATATTATAACCAGTGCCATTTGTTAAGGGGGTCGTACCATCAGATGATAATGTAGAGATTATAATTGGACTTTCAGTAGTGCCCGAAGCCCTTGTTATGAAAGATAAACCACCATCAGTAGAATATTTATAATTAGTAATTGCAGAACCACCATCACTACCAGCAGTAAACGCAACAGATAATTGCTGATTACCAGAAGTAATAGAATTAATTGTTGGTACCAGAGGAGGAGTATTTGTTATATAAGTTGTAGTTGAAAAATCATCAACATAAAGGGTAGCACCTGTTCTGTATATTTGAATTTTATTTACATTTAAGTTATTGACTACAATTGTTCTAAGAGTTTTTGTTGTGCCAATGGTGAATGGGGAACCTGCTGCGGAATTCCAACTTGCGCCATCATCTGTTGAAATGTTTACTTGATAAGCACCAGAAGCAGTACTTGCTGTAACATAAAACGAGATAACGCCAACACCATTACTAATAGTGGGTGTTACTAAATGAGCTGCTGTTTGACTTCTTATTTGCGCACTCTTAGTACCACTATTTACCCCTGTTGTAACTGCAATAACGTTATTGGCATACCAGACACCTGAACCTAAAGTTACATTTCCTATTGCATACGAGCTTGGTAATCCAGATTCAAAACCTTCCACTAGCTGTCCTTTTACCCCACTAACGCTTAAAAAGTCCAATAATAGCAGTAAGCACAAAAGTTTCAGCAAAAAAGAATACCGATTTGTTTGTAAAATTTGTTGTGTCATACACGTTCTGTTTTTAATTACTTGCTGCAAGATATTATTCATTTATTTT
>JAAFHG010000614.1:0-1433 GCA_013297585.1 Chitinophagales bacterium | reverse complement strand
ATATATTATAACCTCTAGATACACATTAAATAATTGCTATTTAATACACATTTTAAATAATCATATAATTATTAATATTATACACGCTAATAATCTTAATTCATTTTTACAGTTCAATTAAAGCAATCAGCAACCAACACGTCACCAACAAATGCGCATCTATTTAATGAGTATATTGGTAGTACGCACTTCATATTTTTTCCAATTAAAAACGTAATTACCCAGATACCCCACTTTATAATTAGAAGTTGGTATTACAGAAATACGGTAGTGTATAAAATATATAACCAGTCAATGCAATATTACCAATAATTAACAAATACGATATAGAAAAATGTATCATAATTGAGTTATACTAGCAAAAACATACGTTTTTAAGCGGAAATAAATATAATTTAACTTATTTAAAACATCTTTTACGAGTAAATTAAACCAAAATACACATAATGTATTATTTCGACTAACTAAATAATCATATTTAATCGGTTTATAGACTAGTGCAGTTATACCACCTTTATTCGCCCTATTAAAGCATCATTTGTACCAAATTTATTATATAATTAAACAACATGTAAGTATCCCCATAACTCTGTTAAACCGAGGCAAATACTTAGCAAACCTTTCATCGCTTAAAAAATTTTAATTATATAATATTTAAAAACTTTCGAGATTATTCACCTGGTTTTTTAAGCATGTACTTCACCCCACACCCAATTTTCAATGTTACTTATGGAATATTTTCATATTTGCATCTAGTAAGCATTCATCACCAAAAAACTTTGCCTTATGAGACGTTTAATTATTATCTCAGCACTTTGTTTAGCCGCTATTTTAATTGGTGCTATTTACACATTGATAGATGGTATTATGTGCGGTAGCTACCTTGGTGTAACACTGTCACTTACTTGCATTGTAGCTTTGTTTGTAGGCATTCGCTACTTTAGAAAAATGGTACAACAAGCAACGGAAGAAGAATCTTACTAAGAGCAATAATTTACACCACATAGGCACAAAGACACATAGATAAGACCATGATTGTAAGTTAGCAAAAAACAGAGAAAGGAGGTAAAGAAGTAACTCTATTTAGGGCAATAATTTACACCACATAGGCACAAAGACACATAGATAAGACCATGATTGTAAGTTAGCAAAAAACAGAGAAAGGAGGTAAAGAAGTAACTCTATTTAGGGCAATAATTTACACCACATAGGCACAAAGACACATAGATAGGGCTATCTGCTTTGTTAGGTTAGAAAACACATAGCAAAGAAGCAAGGAAGTAATTGTATTTCAGGTATTTGCAAGAAAAATACACCATGTATATCGTTTCATGATTTACTCATTTTAAATGCTTCCTTGCTTCTTTACTCTATGGTGAAAATCTAAAAAACGTTGCATTTACCCTACATTCTCCGCATGGCAATATCTTCAA
>JAAFHG010000482.1 GCA_013297585.1 Chitinophagales bacterium | reverse complement strand
TTTTGTTGATAGACTTTTTGGTTATCATATTGCACCGTTCTTGCAAGGTCAAATAAATGGTCGCTTACCATTTGAAAAGATTTGCGTTTGGCATCAATCGTTTTTTCTGCTTGAAGCCCTTTCAATTCTGCCGAAATACTTTCTACATAAGATTTTGCAGTAGTTATAACACTACTATCTGCTTTTAGTTCTTGCAAGTTCAAGCTATCAGCATCAGTAATAATAGCATTTGCGTAAGCAGCAATGGCACTATCTTTCTCAGCTATAAAGTTGTCTTTCAGTTGAAAATAATCATCCATTAATTTATCAAACTGCAAATTAAATGTTGCACTATTTTTACTTTGCGCAAGCGGTGTTTGCTTTACTTCTTCGGTTGGTTTATCGCTACCGCCACATGCTGCAAGACCAGCAATCAACACCAATCCCAATAATTTTTTCATATTTTATAGTTTATCATTCAAAAGTAAAGTAAAAAACGCTCTCTGTCAATTACCTTCGCCGTTCAAAAATTTTTTGTTGCATGTTATTAGGTTTGCAGAACGTTACGTTTGAGTTTGGTGCTAGAGTTATTGTAGAAGATGCTACGTGGCATATTCAACCAGGTGATAGAATTGGCTTAATTGGCTATAATGGTACAGGAAAATCTACCTTATTAAAGGTTTTGGTAGGGCAATATTTACCATCAAAAGGCACGGTAGAAAAAGGTCGCAATACTTCTATTGGCTATTTACACCAAGATTTATTGAGTTTTGATACCAACGATTCTATTTTAGAAGTGGCCATGGGTGCATTTGAACGTGTACGTGAGCTAGAAAAAGAAATAGAAGAATTAGGCAAAGAATTAGAGGAAGAGGAAAACGAAAAACTTTTAATTGAGTACACAGATAAGTTGCATGAGATGGATGTATTGGATGGTTACAACATTCAATATAAAACAGAAGAAGTATTGCACGGTTTAGGTTTTACCAACGAGCAAATTGGAAAGCCATATAAAGAATTTAGTGGTGGCTGGCGCATGAGGGTACTATTAGCAAAAATGATATTACAACAGCCAGATGTATTGCTATTGGATGAACCTACGAATCACTTGGATTTACCATCTATTGAGTGGCTTGAAAAATATTTAATGCATTACCAAGGTAGTGTGGTAATTGTAAGCCACGATAAATATTTTTTAAATAGAATGGTGAATAAAATTGTTGAAATTTATCAACAAGAGCTACATATATACACTGGAAATTATGAATACTACGAAGCTGAAAAATTGATTCGTATAGATATGCAGCAAAAAGCTTACGAAAATCAGCAAGATTATATTCGTCAGCAAGAACGATTTGTAGAACGTTTTAAGGCAAAAGCCAGTAAAGCTGCTGCTGCGCAAAGTATTGTAAAGCGTTTAGATAAAATTGAACGTATAGAAAATGTAAGCTTAGAAAGACCAAATATTAAAATTAATTTTCAAGTAAATAATCAACCCGGTAGAGTAATTGTAACGCTAAAGGACATTAATAAACAATTTGGCGATAATGTAATTGTAAAAGGTGCAGTTGCAGAAATTGACAGAGGCGATAAAATTGCCTTAATTGGTGCCAACGGTAAAGGTAAAAGTACGGTGTTGCGCATTATTGCCGATGCTGAAACCTTTGAAGGTGAACGTGTGTGGGGGCACAATGTAGAAAGTAGTTTTTACGCCCAGCACCAACTAGAAGCCTTAAACTTAAACAACACCATTTTAGATGAAATGAGTGAAACACGTAGTGGCAAAACAGAGCTAGAACTACGTAGTTTATTGGGTTGTTTTTTGTTTAGTGGTGATGATGCAGATAAGAAAATTAAGCTATTAAGTGGTGGCGAAAAAGCCCGTGTGGCGCTAGCAAAAGTAATTGTAAGCAAAAGCAATTTTATGATGCTGGATGAGCCTACCAATCACTTGGATATGCACAGTGTAGAGTTATTGGCTGAAGCTTTAAACAAATATGAAGGCAGTTTGATTTTAGTAAGTCACGATCGTTTTTTTGTATCTAAAACAGCCAATAAAATTTGGGAAATAATAGACCACGAGATTAAAGAATTTAAAGGTGGCTATACCGAATATTTAGAGTGGAAAGAAAGAATGGCTAAACAAGCCAAAGAAGAAGGCAGAAAACAACAAGAGCCTAAAGCCAAAGTTCAAGAGACCAAGCCTCAAGATACAAGGAATAAGAGCCAAGAGAAGCCAAGGGTTGACAATACCGAACTGAAAAACTTGCAAAAGAAATTTCAAAAAGTTGAGCAAGAACTAGACGGCTTTAAGAAGAAAAAAGAAGCTATTGAAGCTGAATTAGGTAATCCTGATAGTTATAAAAACGCTGGCAAATTTGCAGAAACCGAAAAGAATTATAAAGCCATTCAAGCACAGATAAAGCAAGCTGAAACAGAATACGAGCAACTGTTTGAGAAGATTATGGAATTAGAAAGTGTTGCATAATTTTTTATAAAGGAACAGAGGATACGAAGGGCGCAAAGCAAATTTTTGCGCCCTTTTTAGTAAGAGACATTCAAGTTTCAAGGTACTAAACAGATTTTCTTTGTGATACTTTGTGTCGTTGTGGCTTTGTGGCTAAAAAGCAAACTCAAGCATAATAGCAAATTGTTTTTTATAGCCGTAATCAGTTAACATTTGCTCAGGCAAAGAAACTAGGCTCAGTAGCACCGTCTTACGTTTATAATTTTCTAAATCTTTTACGTTTACAAATGCCCAGCGCTTAAACACAGGGCCTTCACTTGGGCAAGGCACGCTGTAAAACACATAATCGCTGCCAAGGCACGTACGAATGTTTGATAAATACACGTCAAACTCAGTTCGAACCGTGAAGTAATCATCAAAATCGGGCTTTTGGTAAGAGATAAAAACAGTATCGTTAATAACCCTTTTTCCAAGGCATTTAAATGGTGGTATAGTAACAGGGCAAGTGGTAATTTCTTGGCTTTGCAAAGCTGCTAGATTGCTACGCAAAACATTCACCATATTAAAGCTACCAATGGGCTCATTTTTAA
>JAAFHG010000002.1:21446-39363 GCA_013297585.1 Chitinophagales bacterium | reverse complement strand
AGCACTGATAGTTATAAAACGCATAAAAAGCCAAAATGCACCAGAAATTTTCTATTATTTTTTTACTTTCTCTTATCATTGGTACTATTGCCTGCAAAAAGGTTGATATTCAATTTGGTAGCGATTTTGTAGATGCAGGTACTACACAAATAATAAAGGTTGACACATTTAATGCAGAATTATCAACCGTATTTGTAGATTCGTTTGCCACATCTGGCTTAGGTACTACACTGGTGGGTGGCTATAAAGATCCCGTTTTTGGTACAGTAGCTACACAAACCTATTTTCAAGTAGGGCCGCCTACTTACGAAGATATTTATGAAAATGTATTATTTGACTCCCTGACTTTAATTTTAAAATTGAATAAAAATTTTTACGGTGATACTACAAAACCTGTACATATAGATGTATCTAGAGTAACAGAGAAAATACACCCTTACGATAATGGCTTTTTCCTTTATAACATTAATTCATTTGCTATAGATCCTCTTGTTTTAGGCTCTAAAGATGTTATTATTAACCCTAACCAAACAGATACAATTGCAATAAAATTAAATGCCGCATTAGGGCAGGAGTTACTAAATATGTTTACAAGAAAAAGCGATACCGCAAAAAGTGCCGAAACCTTTTTAAATTACTTTAAGGGCATACGCATTAGCAGTAATAGCAATAGTGAACTTGTATTTGGCTGTAACGATAGTGTTAAAATGCGTATACAGTATAAAAAGAAAGACTTGTATCTGCTAGATAAAAATATTGATTTTACAATTACCAATAAAAGCTTACACTTTACAAATATAAGTATAGATAGAAATACTGGCACTGCAAACATTAAAGATTTGGGCAATGGTGCGGGTAAGGTTAAAGAAAAAAACAGCCGCCTAAGCGATAATGTAGCCTATTGCCAATCTGCAACAGGTTCGGTTATAAAAATTAAATTTCCTTCAGTAAAAGATGTATTAAAAGCTCCAAACTTTGCCAAAATATTAAATGCAAGATTAATTATAAGACCCGTAGCAGGTAGCTATAATAGGACATTCTTCTTGCCCCCATCGTTAAGAGTATCTACTACTACATCGCTTAATCAAATTGGTACAGATTTAACGCAAATGACTTCTAGCGGCTCCCAACAAACTCAAACCGGTAATTTATTTACAGATTATGCCTACGGTGTAAGCACCGCTTATACATATGATGTTACAAACTATATAAGGTACGCAATTACCGATCCTAATACCGACTTTAATGGCTTATTACTATCACCACCATCAGGTAATTACGAAACACTTTTTAGTCGTGTAGCAATAGGTAATAGCCTTAACAATATTCCTAATAGTAAAATAGAGTTGCAAATTTTTTATGCAGCTGTTAAATAATACACCTGCGTAAAATACTATTGGTTATTGCGTAAAAAAAGAACACATGAAAATTAATATACTAACTGGTTTATTCGCTTTAGGCATAATATGTGGTAGCAACGCGTTCGCTCAAAACAATGCTTCGCCATATTCTATTGTAGGCATAGGCGATATTGAAAAAAGTAGTTTTGATAGAACAAGTGGTATGGGCCACGCTGGTGTAGCCTTATCATCAGACGCAACCAATCGGTTTTTATACCACGCTAATCCTGCATCGTACAGCGGTATGCAAGATAAATTTTTTAATTTTGAAGCTAGTGTTCGTTACAAAGCTGTTAACTATTCAGGTACACCTATTGGCAATGCATCTGCTAGTCAATCAGCTGATTTACAGTTTAAAAAACTGGTAGTCGCTATAAAAATTAAACCAAGATGGGGCGCTGCAATTGGTTTGTTACCTTTTAGTACGTCCAACTATTCTTTTTACAGTACCAAAACCATTATTGGCTCTACCACAATTATACCTACTTATAGCGAGGGTACAGGTAGCACCAACCAATTTTTTATTGCAAATAGTTACAAAATAAATAAGCACCTTTCTGTAGGCTTACACACAGCTTATATTTTTGGTCAGCTAAATCAAACAGAAACATTGTTAAGCGGTGTTAGCGATAGTACATTAACTACCGAAAGAAATATTTTACTAGGTAATTTTTTCTTTAAAGGTGGCTTACAGTTTCAAACAAAAATTAATAAAAACATACAGTTACTTGCTGGCGCAACGGGTTCACTTAAAACACCATTAAAAGCCAATTATCAATTAAAAGTTGTTGATGGCACAACCGCATTGCTAAGCGATAACCACTATAAAGACACTTACTTTAACTTGCCGGTATCGTACACAGGCGGTATAGCAGCTAAAATTAAAGATAAATACACCATTGCCGCAGATTATAACTTTCAAAGTTGGGATGGCGCAAATACAAATGCCTACAATTACCAGCTAGTAAATAGCAGCCGCTATTCTTTGGGTTTTGAGTATTCTAAAAAAATTAATTTTAGAGACTACCAAGGAAATATTTTAAGTGCTGAAAAATATTTTGTACAAACAGGTGTATTTTACACAGATTCGTACTTAAGAATTTATGGTAAACAAATAAGCGAATACGGAATTACAATTGGTGGTGGTTTTAATACCGTAAAAAGTAATTTAGGCTTGCAAGTAGGTTTAGAAATTGGCAGAAGAGGCACTACAGATATAGGACTAATAAAAGAAGTATACACACAATTTCATGCAACATTTGTATATAGAGACTTTTGGCGTGTAAAAATTAAACGTTACAACTAGTATATACTCTGCTTAAAATATTGGATAAAATAGTACATATAAGTTGTCCTTCTTGGAATTTAACAAAACACAGCTGTAGATATCTGCCATCAAAATATTTCTTGAATAAAATAATCTTTTAAGAGTTCTAGCCAGTTTTTAATAGCTAATTCTTATACACAGTGCTAGCACAAGAAAATTTACAAACAAAATACTTAAAACGCTACCCATAACTATCGGTGGCGTTTTTTATTGTTTTTGTAGTAAAACCTTAAGCCAGTTTTGTATCCTTTTGCACAGGCTGTTAATAGTAATATAATAAACAGAAATACAGCCTATCAATTTTAATGTTTAAATTACGCAAAACATAGTGCTATGCGTTGGAGAAAATTTAACGGCGAAGGCATCCATTTACCTATTAAAGATGCTGTAAGAGAAGCCATTATTAAAGAAACTGAAAAAGGAACACGATTAAAGGTTTGTATCGGCACAGACAGTCAGGTAAAAGGCACAGAAACAGAGTTTGCCACAGTAATTGTTTTCTTGCGTGAACATGCAGGTGGCTTTATGTACATCCACAACGAGAAAACAAAAATGCGGTATCACCTAAAAGAAAGGATGTTGGTAGAAGTAGCTAAAAGTATTGAAATAGCCTACGAGCTGTGCGACTTGTTTATAGAGCACAAGGTAGATATGGAGGTACATGCTGACATTAATACCAATCCTGCCTTTAAAAGCAACGATGCCTTAAAAGAAGCCATGGGCTATATTTTAGGTATGGGCTTTGCCTTTAAAGCCAAGCCGGAAGCCTTTGCTAGCAGTTGTTGTGCTGATAAAGTGTGTAACTAAGTAGACTATTGACGGTGCTTTATTACAACAATTAGGATGGAGAAATCTCCATCTGTAATTTCTACGATCTTATATTTCGGTACGTTCTTTACCAAACTCGTTATTGCAGGTTTCTATAAATGCCAATATCTCTTCACGGCCCTTATTTTTCTCGGCACTTGTTACAAAGCTTTGTGGCAAAAACTGCCAGCTTTCACGCATCGCATCTAAAAATGCTTTTACGTTTCTTTCTACTACGGCTGGTTTTTCTTTGTCAGATTTTGTAAAGGCCAATGTAAAAGGCACTTGCCATCTTGCCAAGTTGGTTAAAAACTCAAGGTCGTTTTTTTGTGGGCTGTGACGGCTATCTATTAGTACAAATACGTTTACTAAATTTTCTCGCTTGCGCAAGTAATGTTCTATCATTTGTTCCCAACGTCTTCTATCTGTCATAGAGCGTTTGGCATAGCCATAACCAGGTAAATCTACCAGAAACCACTTGTCTTTCATACCTTTTTGGCCAGAAGAACTTTCTATGGCAAAATGGTTAATTAACTGTGTTTTACCGGGCGCAGCCGATGTTTTGGCTAGCTTTTGGCGCTGAGTAATAGAATTAATAAGCGATGATTTACCCACATTACTTCTACCGATAAAAGCATATTCTGGTCTATCTGCCTTAGGGCATTGTAAATAATCGGCAGACGAAATAACATAAGTTGCAGAAGTAATATTCATGCCGCAAAAGTAACTTAAGTGGCGGTATTGTGTTGCTTGCATTTTTTAGCACAAACTTTCAAATAAACATAACAATAAAAAATATATTTAAGCGTCTAATAATTATATGTGATAGATAATACTTTCTGTCATTAAAAACTCTGAATTGTTTAAAAATTAAGTCCTCATTTAAAATACATTAGCAATCCATAGCTTATTCTGTTGATGGTACTAATGTTTATGAATCATGTGTACCATTATCTATAATGAATTAAATAAAATTATACTTTGTTTACTGCTAGCAAAATAAATAATATTTAATCTCTATTTTTTAGGCATATGGATACAGAATTGCCAACACATTTTAAAGAAAAAAAAACACGACCAGATAGCAACGATAGTGTAGTAACACATATAAGCAATATAAATACACTGGAATACAAGCTATAATAAAATTAAGGCTTGGAACATCTACAAAAAAGCGGGTTATTTGCAGCAATTAAAAATCTATTTCATGCTACCTAAGTACAAACGTGTTCTTTTAAAATTATCTGGCGAAGCTTTATTGGGCGAACAACGTAATGGCGATCCATTTAACCCTAAAATTATAGAACAATATGCCCATGATATTAAAATGGTTACCGATATGGGTGTGCAAGTAGCAATAGTAATTGGTGGTGGTAATATTTACCGTGGTATGAACGAAGCTGATAGTGGTATTGAGCGTGCACATGGTGATTATATGGGTATGCTTGCAACAGTAATTAATGCCATGGCTATGCAGGCTATGCTTGAAAAAATTGGTGTGTACACACGTTTACAAAGTGCTATTAATATGGAGCAAGTAGCCGAGCCATACATTCGTAGAAAAGCATTACGCCACCTAGAAAAAGGTCGTGTTGTAATTTTTGGTGCTGGTACTGGTAACCCATATTTTACCACAGATACAGCAGGTAGCTTACGTGCGATAGAAATGAAAGCTGACGTAATTTTAAAAGGTACAAGAGTAGATGGCATTTACAATGCTGACCCAGAAAAAGATCCTACAGCTACAAGATTTGAGAAATTAACTTATCAAGACTGTATAGGCAAAAACCTAAAAGTGATGGATATGACAGCCTTTACACTTTGTATGGAAAACAAAATGCCAATTATTGTATTTGACATGAACCGCCCTGGCAATTTATTGCAAGTGGTAGAAGGTAAAGATGTAGGTACTTTAGTAAGCTAAAGAATATTTATTGTAAAATGCACTTACTTATGTGGATGGATAACGAAACACCATATAAGTAGGTGCATTTGCAGTTTTATACCTTTTGTAACAACCGTTGATGTAATTAGTATTGGTCACTGTGCTTAGGCAAGATAACTTCACTTTATGAAGAAAATACCATTTGTTTTATTGGGGCTTTCTATAACAGCATCTGCATTTGCGCAGCAGAAATTTACATTACAAGATGCTGTAAATACCGCACTTAAAAATAGCTACGATATTCAACTAGCCAAAAACAATCTTGAAGTTAATACCATTAACAACCATATAGGCATTGCGGGTGGCTTACCTACGGTTTCTGCTACTGCTAATGATAACGAACAGATCACCAACATCAATCAAAAATTCTCTGATCCATCTCGTAATGCGCAGCAAACAGGTGTGGCTTCTAACGTATTATCAGCAGGTGTTACAGGTACTATGGTATTGTACAATGGCTACCGTATAGTGGCTACTAAAAGTCGTTTAGAACAGTTGCAACAGCAAAGCGCTTCGCTACTAAACGCGCAAATACAAAGTACTATTGCTAGTGTAATGACTAAATATTACGATGTAGTAAGGCAACAGAGTTACCTAAAAACCATTGTGCAATCTATTGAGGTATCTAAACAAAGATTAAGCATTTTACAAACACGTAGAGATGTTGGTTTATCTAACAATGCAGATTTGTATCAAGCAGAACTTGATGTAAATGCGCTCATTCAACAGCAGCAAGCACAGCAATTGGTAATTGATATTGCTAAAACAGATTTGCTCAATTTAATGTCAGTAAAATCTGATAGTAGTATTGTTATTAGTGATACCATTTTAATAAATAATAACCTAAGCCTTGACGCTATTAAAACAGCTATCAAAACCAACCCTGAAATATTGGCTGCTGAGCAACAAATAAAAATTAATGCTTTCATTGAAAAGGAAACCGCTGCGCAACGTTACCCAACCGTAAGAGCCAATACAGGCTACAACTTTAATAATAACCAAACCGAAGGTGGTTTTTCTCGCTTAAACCAAAGTTATGGCCCTTTTGTAGGTATTAATGTTACCATTCCTATTTATAATGGTAGCGCATTTAAACGTCAGCAAAAAATAGTAAGCATTAATACAAAAAGTGCAGAAACGCAACGAGACATTTTGTTGCTAAATTTTGAAGCCAATGCAGTGCGTAGTTATCAATCGTACACAAATACTTTGCAGCAACTAAAAACTGAGAACGATAATTACCAACTATCGCTGAAATTATTAGACCTAGTATTGCAACGCTTTCAGCTAGGGCAAGCAACTATTATAGATGTAAAGCAGGCGCAGCAAAGCTTTGAAAACGAAGGCTACAGACTTGTAAACCTAAGCTATGCTGCAAAAGCAGCAGAAATTAGCTTACAGCAAATAGCTAATAAATTGACATTTTAATCGTATAAACACTTAACCTTTAATAACAAAAACTATGGCAACAACTAAATTAACCATCAATAACAATGGCTCGGTACGTGTAGAAGGCGACTTTGAAATTGTAGATATGCAAGGCAACAATTACGATCTTGGTGGAAGAGAATTAGTATCTATATGTAGATGTGGTTTATCTAAAAACAAACCATTTTGCGATGGTGCACATCGTGGGCATTTTGAGCATGAAGCTGTAGCATTTGCTTTACCACCCAAGAAAGCTTAGTTTTTACCACATAGACAGATAGTCGCATAGCGTTTCTGGCAAAAATCTCGTTTATGTAACCTATGTGCCTATTGTGCCTATGTGGTAATTTTTCTATATTACTTCGCAACTTCAATTTTTACTTTTTTGTTTTTAATACGTTCGTCACGTATCAAGCGCAGCACTTCACCTACTTTGTTTTTGCGCACGGCTACAAAACTGAAAAAGTCTTTCACTTCTATTAAGCCAATATCTTCTTTTTTAAGCTCGCCTTTATTACCCAAAAAGCCTACAATATCTATTTTATTTACTTTGTCTTTTTTGCCTGCGGCAATAAACAATGTGGTCCATTTTGGTTTTTCAGGTAAAGGACTATTGTCTGGTACTATTAATTCTTCAATGTCTTGGTCTATAAATTCTGGCAATGTTTCGCCGGTGGATAATAATATAATGGCTGTACCACTTGCTTCCATACGGGCGGTTCTACCATTGCGATGTACAAACACATCTTCTGTAGCTGGTAAATGGTAATGTATAATATATCGAATATTTGGAATATCTAAACCGCGAGCTGCCAAATCGGTTGTCACCAACACATTGGTACTACCATTTCTAAATTTACACAAAGCACTATCTCGCTCTTGCTGCTCTAGTGCACCATGGTAAAATTCGTTACTAACACCTTGTTTTGCCAGCAAATCGCTGGTGCGGTTCACAGACTCTCTATGGTTACAAAACACAATGGCAGAACGATTACCCAAGTGGCATATTAGCTTAAATAAAGTCTCAATTTTGTCCTTATCAGCACTTAATACTTTTTGTACAATTAGTTTATTGCTCGTATCTTTTTGTGTAGGTAAATAATTTAAGCGCTCAGCGTTTGTTAAGCCTAAAAAATCTGGTATATCCACCGCTTCAGTTGCAGAAGTTAAAATGCGTTTTTTAATTGATGGCAAACTGCTAATAATAAACGATACTTCATCCTGAAAACCTAGTTCTAGTGATTTATCAAATTCATCAAGCACCAAAGTTGTTATGGAATCAATAGTAATGCTACCTCTACGAATGTGATCGGCCAAGCGACCTGGTGTACCTACAATAATTGCAGGCGGCTCTATTAAATTGTTTTCCTCGGTTTCACGCTTGTGGCCACCATAGCAACTGGTAATTTTTAAGCCTGTACCCATTTGCTTAAAAACATCTTCTATTTGCTGCGCAAGCTCACGAGAAGGCACAATAATAAGGGCTTGTGTATTTTTATTTGCTGCATCTAGCAGCGGCAATACAGGCAGCATAAAAGCGAGTGTTTTACCAGAACCTGTGGCAGATAACAATATCACATTATCGTGCTGTGCATTGGCAGTAATGGATGCTTCTTGCATCTCATTTAAAGCATCTATTTTAAGATTAGCCAATATAGTGGCAGTAGAAATATTTGAGTGTTGCATTGCTGCAAACCTACGGCTTATTTGTGTGTAGTAGTTATTTGCCTATTATTCACAACTAGTCAGCAAACAAAAACAGCCCGAATAATACATCGGGCTTTTGCTAAAAACCACTTACTACAGTTTTTCGTAATCTTTGTTAGTACCAATAGGTGCTTCAACCACATTTAATGCTTTGCCATTAGCATCTGTAATAAAAGCTACCAACTTAGTTCTAGAAATATTAGATACATTGCCTGGCACATTTACAGAAAAGGTACGTGTAATGTCAGTACCGCTATTCGCAACTGCATCACCATCTACCGATGTAATAATATCTCTTAAAACACCATCGTATTTAAAATTATTAATAGTGCCTGCACCACCATATAAGTTTGAATAATAGTTGCGTTGACTGTACACCAAATTATCTTCAACTACAAACAAGCTTAATTTAGTACCAACACCAACAGCATTACTATAGCTAACTTTAACAGTTGCGCTTAATGTGCCATTAGTTACCGAAGAATTGATAGCAATACCAACTGGCGAGGATTTTTCAACCACATCACTAACTTGTTTTACATAGTTGTATTGAGGTGTCGTCCAACCTGTTGTGCGATTAATACGACCTGTAGGCACGCCATACACTTCTCGTCTATTAGCCAATGTATTGCCAGCATTAGATATAAATGGATCGCCATTAAATAAGTGAATACCAACAACCACAGCCTTGGTCGTTTCTCGTTTTAAAAGTTCTACACCATATAAAATTTGAGGGCAATTGCCACACCAAGTACCAGAATATTCTTCAACCAAAACCCTATGCACATACGTTGATGAGGTTGTAGAAGGTGGTGGTGTAACCTGCTTAGTAGATTGAATAGTAACAACTGGTGTTGCTAGCCCTTCCTTTTTTGCATAAACCGCATAAGTGCCTTCGGTAGCAAATAGGTGGCTGTTACCAGTAATAGGCAATCCATTTACATAAATGATTGATTGAGTGGTAACATTTCCACTGGTAGATGAAGTAACGGTAAACTTAACCGTATCGCTTATATTGGTTTGTAGTGCACTTGCTTTAAGCGTTATTGTTTCTGTAACCACCGTTGCAGCTGTTGTAAAATCAGACTCTACTTTGGTACAACTAACCATAAAAGCCATAGCTGCAAGTAGTGGCAATAGTATTTTTTTCATAACAATATTTTTACTGGATACGAGTTGCTGAAAAAAATCTTACAGTGTAAGGAAAAAAATTTTTGTACGTATTTATTCAAAAACATTATATGTACAAAAAACAACTAACGATAGTAACAATGCTATTATTTATGGTTTGGGCCAAGCTAATTGCGCAACAAATACCTGCTACTACATTATTAGACCTTCAAGGTAAAAAAATAAATACTAAACAGTTTAATGATAGTACCAATATGCCAATTGTTTTGGCCTTTTGGGCAACTTGGTGTTTGCCATGCATCAATGAACTATCTAACATTAACGACAACTACGATGATTGGCAGAAAAAGCGCCCTTTTAAATTGTATGCCGTTGCTACAGACGATAGTAGAACTGCAAAAAAAATTGAACCGCTAGTATTGGGGAAAGGTTGGCAGTTTGATGTATTAATAGACAATAATCAAGACCTAAAAAGAGCTTTAAATATTGCCAATATACCCACCGTTTTAGTAATTAAAAATGGTAAAATTATTTACAAACACAATGGCTATGTACGCGGCGACGAAAAAGCATTGTACGATATTATTAGCAACAATTAATTAAAAACATGTACTGTAAACAGATTATAATAGCGGTAACAGCCATGCTTGTAGGCTATAACGGAATTGCACAATTAAGCGGCAGTATAGAAAGTAATAGCGCTGTATATATAGATGATGCTAATATAAAATTAGCAAGTAACGAGTCTGACATTAGAATAAGAAGTAATACCTATCTGCGATTAGACTATAAACACAAACAGTTTACTATTGGTGTTCAGGCTGAAAGTTATTTGCCCAAAGCATTGCTAAACTATGCACCCAATTATAAAAATGTTGGTATAGGCACCGCTTACATCAACTATCGCAACGATTCGCTTCATATAGATGCAACGGTTGGGCATTTCTACGAACAATTTGGTAGTGGCTTGGTATTTCGTGCTTGGGAAGACCGACAGCTAGGTGTTTCAAATGCCATTCTAGGCGCTAAACTTAACATTCGCACCTACGAACCGCTAAATGTTACACTAGTATATGGTAAGCAACGCAATGGTTTTGGTGTCACTGAAGGAACTATCTCAGGTATCAACGCAGAGTTAGATATTGCATCCATTTTTAAAGCTAAAAAATGGTATTACGCCATTGGTGGTAGTGTGGTAAATAGAGAAGAAACGTTGCCATCGTCGCTTAATTTACCCGAAAATACCCAACTTACTTCGCTTAGAGCTAACCTAAAAAAAGGGGCAATAAGTATAGATGCTGAATATGCTTTTAAAACCGCAGAACCCTTAATAGAAAATGGCGTTCCACTGCCCAATTATCGCTTTGATGGTGACGTGTATTTGCTAAACATTGGCTTTGCAAAACCTAGAATTGGTATCAATGCGAATTTTAGACGAACAGAAAACTTTACAGTCTATAGCCAGCAAAATTTGTATGGCAATACTTTTAATCAAGGTTTATTAACCTATGCACCTGCGCTTACCAAGCAGTACGATTACAGCTTGACTAATATTTATGTGTATATGGCTCAATCTAGACTCACATTTAACCCAATAGCCACAAAAGCTGGTGAAATAGGTGGGCAAATAGATGTGTTTTATAAGCTAAAACCAAAATCAGTATTAGGTGGTAAATATGGTACACAAATAGCATTAAACGCTGCAAAATGGAACAGTCTTTCTGGTAAATACGATGCAACCGCACGCAAATACCAAACTAATTTTTTGCAAGCTGGCACTCAATACTATACAGAAGTAGGTGTAGAAATAAGAAAGAAATGGAGCGATGGATTTAACAACAGCCTCACATACACCAATCAATATTACAGTGCTGTACAAGTAGAAGAAACCTTTGGTGAAGTACGTACCAACACAGTGGTGTTAGATAATACTTTTAGCCTACCAAAAGGCAAATCTTTACGTATAGATGTGCAACACCAATGGGCCAATGCAATACATGGTAACTGGTTGGGCGCATCTGTAGAATATAGTTTTAACAGCAAATGGGCTGCTTTTGCTACTGACTTGTATAATTACGGCAATGATGATGGTAACAAGCAATTACATTATTATGTTACAGGTGTAGCTTACAAGCCAGGGGCTTTTAGAGCGCAAATAAGTTATGGCAGACAACGTGGTGGTCTGCAATGCATTGGTGGCATTTGTAGGTTTGTATCAGAAAATGCCGGATTAAGTTTCACCTTAAACTATAGTTTTTAAACCAGCTATTTTCATTTTGCTGTTGCTAAAAAGTAATTATTGCGTTTACGCATTGCTTACATTCACGCTAAATTTCTGTACATGAAATATCTTGTAATTGTAGCATTTAACTTTTGTGTAAATATTATTGAAGCCCAAACAAATACTTTTTTTACCGTTGCAAAAGATAGTAGTAAGCTAGAATTAACCTTAGCTGGTGCATCGCACCTTGTAAGTTTACCGCTAAGATGTATTGAGCAAGAGTTTCCTAATAAAACCAGCCACACATCTACCACAGCAGCAGACCATGTATTACTGCCCAAGCAAATGCATCCTGCCTTTTATGGCTGTTTCGACTGGCATAGCGATGTTCATGGCCATTGGATGTTGGTGCGCTTACTAAAACAATTTCCTAATTTGCCAGAAGCCTCAAAAGCAAGAGCCACCATTAACAGAACCATTACCAAAGAGAATATTATTCAAGAGTTAAAATACTTTGAAGCGCCACTAAACAAAAACTACGAACGTACTTATGGTTGGGCTTGGTTGCTAAAATTGCAGCAAGAACTACTAACTTGTAACGATGCTGACGCTAAAAATTGGAGCGCCGCTTTGCAACCAATGTGCGATACCATCGTGAGTTTTTGGCTAAAATATTTACCTAAACAAACGTACCCAAACCGTACAGGTGTGCACCCAAACACAGCTTTTGGGTTGGTATTTGCACTTGACTATGCTAAAACAGTAGGCAATATCAATTTTGAAAATGCCATTGGTGCCACAGCGAAAAAACTATACCTAAAAGATAAAAATGCCCCGAGCCAATGGGAACCAGATGGTACAGATTTTCTATCACCATCGCTTGAAGAGGCAGATTTAATGCGCCGTGTGTTGCCTAAAACTGAATTTATACAATGGTTTAATCAATGGATGTCACCAAGTGGCTTGCAACATTTAACACAATTGCCCGTTGTGTCAGATAGAAACGATTTTCAAATAGTACACCTAGATGGCTTGTGTTTTAGTCGTAGTTGGTGTATGAAAGGTATTGCTGCTACATTGCCTGTAACCGACAAGCGTAAAGCCATTTTGCAACGCTCATCTATCAATCATTTAAGAGCAAGTTTACCCAATATTGCAAGTGGCAGCTATGGTGGTGAACATTGGCTAGCCAGCTTTGCTGTTTATGCTTTGGTAAATTAATGAGTTAAGGAATATTTGTACATGCAACCATTTGCTTTGTTTTTCCGATGTATAGGCTGAGTATTTTTGCACCCTAATTTTAAAATAGAATCATGAAAAAGAAAATTATACTAGCTGGTTTAATAGCTGCTGTTATTGGCGGTATTGGTGTTTGGTATTTTGTATTCTATTTACCAAGCTCTGATTTTTACAAGAATTATAAAAGAGAGCAAGCATATAAAACAGCAATAAAAGTAACCGCAAAAGATTTAGTGAAAGAATTTTTGGCAAACGAACAAGCTGCTTACCAGAAATTTACTGGAAAAAATAAAGAAACAGGAAAAGACATAGTTGTTGAAGTAACTGGTGAAATAATTAGCGATAATGTAAGCGATGGCTTTCACGTTATCACATTAAAGTCAGATGACGCATTTTCTAGTGTTGCCTGCACACTAAGAGAATATAAAGGTGAAACCAAAACAGGTACAATTACAATTAAAGGATTATGTACTGGTTTTTTAAGCGATGTGAACATTATTGAAGCTGTAATTGTAAAACCATAAAATCTTAAACATGAAGCAATCTTTCTTATTATTAGTAGCCTTATTGTCGTTGGCTAGCACGTTTGCCCAAAAAACATACGCTACAAAAGCTGCACAGGTTAAGTTTTTCTCGCATACACCTGCAGAAGATATTTCTGCTATTAACAACCAAGCCGTAAGCAAGCTGGTAAGCAACACTGGTGACGTTATGTTTAGCGTGTTAATTAAAGGCTTTCGTTTCGAAAACGAATTGATGCAAGAACACTTTAACGGTGCAGATTATATGAACAGCACCAAGTTTCCTAAGGGCGAGTTTAAAGGTAAAATCACCAATATTGCCACTGTAAACTTTGCTAAAGATGGTACTTATAAAGTTACTGCTACAGGCACATTAACCATTAAAGGCGTTACTAAAAATGTATCTGCAACTGGCACTATTACCGTTGCTAAAGGCATTGTAAGCACCAAAAGTGCATTTAAAATAAACGTAAAAGACTATGGTGTAGATGGTAGCGATGTAGCAAAAAACCTTGAAATTACAGTAACTGCTAAATACGAGTAATTGGTTGTAATTAATCATTGCCTCTCATTTAAATCATTCCATCATAAATTGCCTTTTGGTAAATAACCATCCGCCTGTTACTTTTGCAGTAGCAGGCGGATTTGTTTATTGTTCAACCTGCTCAACAATTTTGAACTAATAAACGGGCCCATTTTCTTCACACTACAAGGATTTGCTACTCGTTAAAGTCTCAAAATTTTTAGTATTTGTTGGTCGGCTTTTGTACTTATATGTAACGCCTGTTGCGTCGCACACTTGTACTGTAAAACTACCATCGTCCCGATAGCTATCGGGATTACCTACAATAAACATCAATTGTCATCCGATAGCTATCGGATCTGAGGAACGAAGAATCTAATTGCCAAAGAAGATTTCTCTACCTCAATTTTTATCATCACTATGTGGCTTTGTGCCTATGTGGTAAAATGTTTTCAGCTATGAGCATTAGACAAGATTTAGAAAAAAGAATACTCGTTATAGACGGTGCTATGGGCACTATGATTCAGCGCCATAAATTAGAAGAAGCCGATTACCGTGGTCAGCGTTTTGCCAATTGGCCAAGCGATGTAAAGGGCAATAACGATTTGCTCAGCATCACCAATCCTGAAATTATTATTGGTATTCACTTACAATATTTAGAGGCTGGTGCAGACATTATAGAAACCAATACTTTCAGTAGTACTGTTATTGCACAGGCTGATTACGACATGCAATCACTAGCCTACGAAATGAATGTAGCGTCTGCACAATGTGCTCGTAAAGCCATAGAGCGTTATAAAACTGCACATCCTGATTCGTTACCTAAATATGTAGCTGGTGCCATTGGGCCATTAAATAAAACTTTATCGTTGTCGCCAGATGTTAACAATCCTGGTTACAGAGCCGTAACATTTGATGAAGTGGTGGCAGCTTACACCGAGCAAATTCAAGGCTTAGTTGATGGTGGTGTAGATATTATATTAATAGAGACCATATTTGATACATTAAATGCTAAGGCAGCAATATTTGCCACCAAGCAATTTTTTAGAAAAAATCCTCTGCCATTAACAGACTCAAGGGTTGATTTTAACCCCCCTTTAGGGGCTGGGGGCGAACTTCCTATTATGATTAGCG
The DNA here is from genome assembly GCA_013297585.1 of Chitinophagales bacterium. Classification (GTDB taxonomy): domain Bacteria; phylum Bacteroidota; class Bacteroidia; order Chitinophagales; family Chitinophagaceae; genus Parasediminibacterium. The sequence continues at coordinate 23,980 of JAAFHG010000002.1, read as the reverse complement.
GTACGATCACAGATGCTTCTGGTAGAACTTTAAGTGGACAAACTTTAGAAGCGTTTTATATTTCTGTAAAGCATGCTAATCCAATTAGTATTGGTTTAAACTGTGCATTAGGTGCGCAAGAAATGCGTGGTCATATTGAGGAGCTAAGCAGTATTGCAGCTTGTTATACATCAGCTTATCCAAATGCTGGCTTACCAAACGCAATGGGTGAATACGATGAACAACCACACGAAACAGCACATTTTATAGAAGAATGGGCAAAAGACGGCTGGGTGAATATTGTAGGCGGTTGCTGCGGCACCACACCAGATCATATAAAACACATAGCAGATAATGTTAGAAAGCTACAGCCGAGAAAATTGCCTGTGGTGGAAGCTTCTCTTGTTTAGTGTATTAACCACGACGACAAAACGACGCAAAGAAACACAACGATTTTACTATTTTTATTATAAAAATAAAATATAGTAATAATGTTTTCTTACTAAAAAATAAAAGCCAAACGACGTAAAAGGAACATAAAGATGCATACGCAACTTTCTGAAATAGAAAACGAATTAGGCAACGCTGTTTACGATGTAGCTTTTAAAATACATCGCAAACTTGGTCCAGGCTTACTAGAAAAAGTTTACGAAGAATGTTTTTGTTATGAACTATTTCTACGAAATATTCCTTTTAAAAAGCAAGTTAAAGTGCCAATTCACTACGAGGATTTAGAAATTGAAGATGGCTTGAGGCTGGATATTCTTGTAGATGGAAAAATTATTGTTGAATTAAAAGCACAAGAAAATAATCATGCCGTTTGGGAAGCTCAACTATTGAGTTATTTAAAATTAACAGGATTAAGACTTGGGTACATCATAAATTTTCATACACCATTAATTAAAGATGGTATAAAAAGAAGAATTCTTTAACGTTGTGAATCGTTCAGTCGATGTGACGTTGTGGTTCAAAAAAAGAAAATGACAACTATAAAACCTTACTTACGCTTATCTGGTTTAGAGCCCTTAATCGTTAGACCAGAAACAAATTTTGTGAATGTTGGTGAGCGTACCAATGTAACTGGTAGTAAAAAGTTTGCCCGATTGATTTTAAATAATCAATATGAGGAAGCTTTATCTGTAGCACGTCAGCAGGTAGAAAATGGTGCACAAATTTTAGACGTAAACATGGATGACGCCTTGCTAGATGGTGTGCAAGCCATGACCACTTTTATCAACCTGGTGCAAAGCGAGCCAGATATTGCTAAAATACCAATAATGGTAGATAGCTCTAAGTTTGAGATCATCATGGCAGGTTTAAAATGCATACAGGGTAGATGCATTGTAAACTCAATTTCTATGAAAGAAGGCGAAGCCAAATTTATAGAGCAGGCACACATTTGCAAAGCATTTGGTGCAGCCGTGATTGTAATGGCTTTTGACGAGCAAGGTCAGGCAGATACTATGCAACGCAAGGTTGAAATATCTGAACGTGCTTACAAGATTTTAACAGAACAAGTTGGTTTTAACCCTGAAGATATTATTTTCGACATCAACATATTTGCCATAGCCACTGGCTTAGAAGAACACAATAACTACGGTGTAGATTTTATTGAAGCCACACGCATTATTAAGCAAAAAATGCCATTAGTAAAAATTAGTGGTGGCGTTAGTAACCTATCTTTTTCATTTAGAGGCAACGAATTTGTGCGTGAAACAATGCACTCTGTTTTCTTGTATCATGCCATTAAAGCTGGTATGGAAATGGGTATTGTAAATGCGGGTCAGTTAGTGGTGTACGATGAAATTGAACCAACTTTAAAAGAGTTGATCGAAGACGTTATTCTTAACAGAAATAACGATAATAACGAAGCCACAGAAAAGCTAATTGCCTTTGCCGAAACTGTGAAAGCAAAAGGTAAAGTGGTAGAAAAAGATGAAAAATGGCGTGACACAAATGTTGAAGAGCGCTTAAAACACTCACTAGTAAACGGCATTACCGAATATATAGATGCAGATACAGAAGAAGCACGTTTAAAATATCCAAAACCATTAGATGTAATTGAAGGACCGCTAATGGATGGGATGAATTTTGTGGGGGACTTGTTTGGTGCGGGTAAAATGTTTTTGCCACAAGTGGTAAAAAGTGCCCGTGTAATGAAAAAAAGTGTGGCAGTTTTAACACCATTTATTGAAGAAGAAAAGGAAGCAAGAAAACAAGCACATTTGGCCGCAGGCACAGTAAACGAAGAGGGTGCAGGCGCTGCTAAAATATTATTGGCCACTGTAAAAGGTGATGTGCATGATATTGGTAAAAACATTGTAGGTGTGGTATTAGGCTGTAATGGCTACGATATTATTGACCTTGGTGTAATGGTGCCAACAGATAAAATTTTAGATGCAGCCATTAGGCACAATGCAGATATTATTGGTTTAAGTGGCCTAATTACACCATCGCTTGACGAGATGGTACATATAGCTAGAGAAATGAAGCGCCGTGGTATGACGCAGCCTTTATTGATTGGCGGTGCAACTACATCTCGTATGCACACGGCT
>JAAFHG010000002.1:0-21436 GCA_013297585.1 Chitinophagales bacterium | reverse complement strand
CTGTAAAAATTGCTCCAGAATATGATAATGGCGTTATTCATGTATTAGATGCAAGTAGAAGTGTAACAGTTGCTGGTAACTTGTTAAATGCAGATAATAAGCCTGTATTATTAAACCAAATTACAGAAGAATATACCAAACTAAAGCACGGTTTTGACAATAAAAAATCAGCTAAAAACTACTTAACCTATGCAGATGCATTGAAGAAAAAAGTAGCCATTGATTGGGAGAATTATCAGCCAATAAAACCAACGTTTACTGGTACTAAGGTTTTTGTTGATTTTGATTTGAATGAGTTACGACCTTATATTGACTGGAAACCTTTCTTTATTGCATGGGAAATGCATGGCAATTTTCCTGCTATACTAACCGATGAAATTGTAGGTGTAGAAGCAACGAAATTGTACAATGACGCTAATACGTTATTGGATAAAATGATTGCTGAAAAGTGGCTAACGGCAAAAGGTGTAATTGGTTTTTGGCCAGCAGAAAGTAGCGATGATAGCGTATTTGTGAAAGGTGACACATCAGACTTTAAACTTGAGTTTTTGCGCCAGCAAATACAAAAAGCTGCAGACCAACCAAATTTATCGCTTGCCGACTTTATCCAACCGTCGACGGTCGACGGTCGACAGTCGACAGATTTTATTGGAGCTTTTGCTGTAACTATTGATGGTATTGAGCCACACATTAAAGTATTTGAAGCCAATTTGGATGATTATAATAAAATTATGTTACAAGCCTTGGCAGATAGATTTGCAGAAGCTTTTGCAGAATGCTTACACTTAAAAACACGTAAAGACTATTGGGGCTACGCAACTGAAGAGCATTTAACCAACGAGGAATTAATTCATGAAAAATACTTGGGTATTCGTCCTGCACCGGGCTATCCAGCTTGCCCAGATCATACAGAAAAATACAAGTTGTTCGATTTGCTACAAGTAACTGAAAACGTTGGTATTACCTTAACTGAAAGCTTGGCCATGTATCCTGCATCTTCTGTTTGTGGTTGGTATATTAGCCACCCACAAAGCCAGTATTTTGGTGTGGGTAAATTGCAAAAAGACCAAGTAGAAGATTATGCTAAACGTAAGGGCATGAGCTTTGAAGAAATTGAAAGATGGTTAAGGCAGAATATGGAATAAGTTGATGCTTAAATAAATTGGTGATGCTAGAAACGTCGTTTCAAAACATAGTGGTAGAAGCTGGCTGCGATGAAGCAGGACGAGGTTGTTATGCTGGTCCTGTATTTGCAGCAGCCGTTATTTTACCCGCCAATTTTTACCACCCATTACTTAACGATAGTAAGCAAGTAACAAAGACAGACAGAAATACGTTACGCCAAATTATAGAAGAACAAGCTACAAATTTTGCTGTAGCAATGGTGAGTAACCAAGAAATTGATGAGATAAATATTTTGAATGCGTCGTTTAAAGCCATGCATTTGGCTATAGACCAACTTACCAAAGCACCAGAACTATTATTAATTGATGGTAACCGATTTACGCCTTACCAAAAAACACCACACCATTGCATTGTAAAAGGCGATGGTAAATATGCCAATATTGCCGCAGCAAGCATTTTAGCCAAAACATATAGAGATGCTTATATGGCAGATTTGCATCTACAATTTTCGATGTACGATTGGATCAACAACAAAGGTTATGGTACTGCCAAACATCGCAAAGCCATTGAAGAATTTGGTTTGTGCGAGCACCACCGCTTAAGTTTTAACATTGTACCCAAGCAAATGGAATTACCGCTGTAGTACTACTTTGGCAATGTATAAAAGCGGTTCGTTTGCCTTGTACCATTTACTGTATAAGCTTCTAGAACTTCGTACTTGGCATTGCCACAGTTGCATCTATCAATACCTACTTCATAATCGGCAAAGCGAAATACTTTGTTCTGCTTGGGAATTTTAATAATCCAATCGTAAGCTATATGAAGCGTATTGGCGTAGCTTAGTTGAAAAGTGTCATTTGTGATGGGCTTGAAAATGGTTGCAATACTATCTTTTAAGCTTTTGAAGTTGCTACCACGTTCGTAGCCTAAGTAGAAAATTGTGTCAATGTCTTTATACTTGTAATTACTTAAATCTATGGTAATATCATCGGCACTACAATACACTTTGCAACAAGCAGATAAAAGTAATGTGGCGATAATAACTGTAAATATTAAAAGGATTGATTTCATAAGCGCATTGCTATTTGGACTTTTTTAATTTAGAAATATCAAAGCATAGCCCAATTGAAGCATTGCTTTTTCTTTTAGTAACATATTCTTGATCACTGCATATGGTAACTGCTAAATCTAGTTTTACCCATTTGTATTGTGGTAAGCCAAGTTGAACATTAAATGTTGGCTCTAAAAAGCGAAATGTATTATTGCCTACCCTGTCCAAGTCAAATTCGAACAACTCGTTACTATTGTATGTAGTAGTTGCATTGCCGTAGCGTACAATTGCGTATTTAAGCGCAAAAGATGCACGTACATAATCTGTAGGCATGTAATTAAAGCTTGCTTGTAAACCATACTTAGTAAAGGCATTTTGATACATTCTTGTATAAGGCAGCGCATTATCAAAACCAACATCGGTAAGCGAATATTTACCAAAACCCAATGTGCCATATATGCTAAAAGTGCCAATGCTTCTGCTGTCAAATGGTACAAAAAATCCACCACCAAATTCAGTTAAATGTCTTTTGTAGCTAATGGTAGAGGTATCGTATATATTGCGATAGCTAAAACCATCGCTAGGCCCGGCACTTTCTTTTTCTCTTCTATTATAATAGCTTGCACCTACAAACCAATGATTGCTTAAGGCATAGGCTGCTTGAATGTCGTAACCACGATTGTACCTTTCTTTAGGAACACTAAATCCATCATTGGGGCCACTAGAAATAGTTGCTGATACTTTACTGTCACCCTTTTCTTTAAAGTAGGTAATGTTTGCAGGTGAAGGCGAGTACGCATATCTGCCCACTGAATTATAGCAGGAAGAAAATAGTAACATAATAACAATTGCTTGCGCGTAGGTAGTTAATTGCTTGGTCATATATAAAATTTGACCATTAAAGTACGCAAAGCGCTGCAAAAAGCCAATCTTTTTACAATTTGTTAGCAATTCGCCCTTATTCTTCCCATTCACCTAGGCCTTTACGCACTAGCTCGTAGGGTTCTTGTGTGCAGTCTATTATTGTTGAAGGTATCATACCACCAATACCGCCATCTATTACAATATCTACTTGGCGTTCAAAATTATCAAACATCATTTCAGGGTCTGTATATTCTTCTACCATTTCGCCCGGTAGCGATGCAGATAGTATAGGATGTTGCGTGGCACTTGTAATGGCTTTTACTATTCTATTATCTGGTACACGCAAGCCAATGGTACTTTTTTTGCTCTGTAATATTTTAGGTACTTCTTTACTAGCAGGCAGTATAAAGGTGTAAGGCCCAGGCAAATAGTTTTTAAGCATTCTGTATAATGGTGTACCAATGCTTTTGGTGTATTTGCTTAGGTCACTCAAGTCGTTACATACAAAGCTTAGCTGTGCTTTTGCAGGGTCAATGTTTTTTAACCTTGCTATGCGTTCTATAGCTTTGTGGTTAAAAATATCGCAGCCCAAACCATAAATAGTATCAGTAGGGTAAATGATGATACCACCATCAAGCAGGCATTGCACCACCGTTTTTATGTGTCGCTCATTGGGGTTATCAGGATGTATGTGTAATAGCAATGCCATGGCTGCAAGGTACAACTTATGCTAGGCTTGCGACCTCATTTTAACTAAAGCCACCAAATCTTTCATCTATTGCTTTCTGCAAAGCGTTTATTTCTGCGGTTTAAATGCGCTTTTATGATTCTACAAACTGTAGATGTGGTAGATACCATTTCAACGGCCGACTTTAAGGCCAACTATTACAATCCTCGCAAGCCCTTAATCATAAAAAACCTAGCAAAAAACTGGCCCGCCTACCAAAAATGGCATTGGGATTATTTTAAAACCCTTGTAGGCAATAAACAAGTAGCACTGTACAACAATACCAAAAGCGATGCTTACACACCTATAAATACGGCCGACGATTACAAAACCTTTGGTGAATATATAGATATGATAAAAGCTGGCCCTGCTGGCTGGCGCATTTTTCTATTCAATATTTTTGACCACGCACCACAGCTAATACAAGATTTTACCTGGCCTGAGCAATTAATGACTGGCTTTGTAAAAAAATATCCTATGCTGTTTACAGGTGGGCAAACGTCTATTACACACACAATTTGTGGGCAGAAAATGTGTATTGCTATTTCCACATGAGGAGCAACACAAGTTGTATCGCTAGCCATTTGAAGTGCTGAGCATGGTAGATTTTCTGCTAATAGCAAAATTGACTTCAATAAATTTCCCGCCCTATACACCGCCAAGGGCTACTATGTAACACTAGAAGATGGTGATAGCCTATTTATGCCCGTGGGCTACTAGCACCATATGGAATATTTATACAGTGGCTTTGCCATTAGCTTACGAGCCCTACAAAACGACATAAGTGGCAAACTACATGGGTTGCCGCTCAAGCATCCTCAATTATCTTTAACAGTAAGGATATTAGTTAGATAATATTTTAGGGCCTTATTTTGAAGCTCGGCCCGTCTTAATTTCTAGAAAAGTATACACAAGTATGGTGCATAAGTATATTCACAAGAAATTACCCAAGTAGAACTTAGGGTAATTAAAGACAACCACCACAAGCGTTCTAGTTTTTGTTACAAACAAAAACAAACGACTTATGACTTTTTTCTCTAATTGCTTGCTGAATTAAGTGTGGCTTCTGAATGATTTTGTACTTATTTATGTCAATCACCTCATTAGCTATACAAAAGCTATGTATGCTCTCTACATTGTAAAGGAGGTTATTTAATAAATTAATTTCATGTTCCATAGCAGCTTCGCTTACAGAATCATGCTTCATCAAGACAAGCAAATCGCGGTTTCCTGTTTTCATAACAAAGAGGGGTAACTTTGTTTATAAATTTATTAAAATCAAATTGTCATCTAGGACACATACAGTGCTTTTTTGAAGCAGACTTAGAGAACACCCTACAAGAACTTGAGGTTGTAACTAGTGATACTAACAAAAAAAGTACAAATAAGTTTATCCTACTTTTCATAATGGTAACGTAAAATTAATGTAAACTACTTGAACTTGCATGTTTAAACTACAATTTTAATGAAAATTAAAGGCAAATTTAACATACCGACTATACTTATTGCCCCACTTGACTGGGGGCTAGGCCATGCCACACGTTGTATACCTTTAATAAGCGCATTTCTAAACATCAAATGCAACGTTGTTATTGCTTGTAATGATGTACAAAAACAGCTTTTACAACAAGAATTCGCAAGCGTGCATTTTGTACAATTGCAAGGTTACAATATAACGTACAACAAGTACCCTAAATTGTTGACTTTAAGTATTTTACAACAATTACCAAAGATTGCTACTGCTATTAAATGTGAACATAAGTGGCTAAATGACATTATTGATGAACTAGCTATCGATATTGTAATTAGCGATAACAGATATGGATTGTATAGCAATAAAGCCCATTGCATATTTATTACACACCAGTTGCACATTAAGGCTCCATTCGGTTTTGTAGAAACAATACTGCGAAAAATTAATTACGATTATATCAAAAACTATAATGCCTGTTGGATACCAGATTTTAACGGCGATGACAATATAGCTGGTTTATTATCGCACCCACCTGTATTGCCACAGATACCTGTACACTATATTGGCCCATTGTCAAGATTGAAAAAATTTTATAGCGAAATATTTGAATATGATTTCTGTATAAGCCTTAGTGGCCCTGAACCACAACGAACAACATTGGAAAACATTATTTTAAGGCAAGTAAACGAGCAGCAAATACGAAGTAGCATTGTGCTAGTAAGAGGGTTGCCCAAAGCCACACAAAAGCTTGTAGCACCCAAAAATATAGCTGTATTTAATCATTTAAATGGCAATGATTTGAGTTATGTATTTGACAGAAGCAAGTACATAATTTGTAGAAGTGGCTATACAACTGTTATGGAATTATTAGCTTTGCAAAAGAAAGCAATACTCATACCTACTCCTGGGCAAACTGAACAAGAATATTTAGCAAAAAAACTACTACAACAACATTGGTGCTTTAGTATTACACAACAAGCCTTTCATTTTACAAAAGCTATAAAAGCAGCAGAAAATTTTAATTATCAATTATCACAAGCGTCGCCAAGCAGTTTGCAAGATTTTATTACCGCCTTTATAGAAAATATCATTGACTAAAAAGGCACCCTTATTTTTGCCGCTTACATGAATACAAAATTTAAAGCTCATATTGCCGTTTTAATAGCAAATTTTTTCTTTGGTGCTTGCGTAGTTGCGGTAAAACATATTACACCTAGCGTAATGCCTCCATTTGCCCTAAATGTTGCTAGAGTTGGCATTGCGTTATTGCTATTTTGGTTTCTTCGGTTTTTTAGTAATTGTAAAGTTGGTATTGATAAAAAAGATTTACCTCGATTTATTATTTGTGGTATTTGTGGGGTAGGTATTAATCAAATTTTTTTTATCAAAGGTGCTTCCTTGTCAAGCCCAATTCACGTGTCTTTACTAGCTTTAAGCACCCCTATAGCCATTACTATTATTGCTGCATGGTTGTTAAAAGAACACTTAACACGCTATAAAATTAGTGGTTTACTTCTTGGCATTAGCGGTGCAGCTACGCTTATTTTCTCTCGGGTATCTAATGCAGAAGGTAAAGACATGCTATTAGGCGATTTCTTTATTATTTTAAACGCTGTTTCTTATGCCTTTTACTTGGTTTTAGTGAGGCCGTTAATGGCTCGTTACAGCCCTTTACACGTTACACGATGGGTGTTTTTATTCGGTGCAATTATGATTTTGCCTATAGGCGTACAAGATTTCGCAAATACAAATTGGTCATCTTTTCAATTTACACATTGGCTATCGCTATTTTTTGTAGTAATAGGTGCTACGTTTATTGCATACTTATTTATTGTATATGGTATTTCGCACTTGGGGCCTTCTATTACAGGCACTTATGTATATACACAACCCGTATTTGCAACCATTACTGCCATGGTACTCTTTCACGAAAGTTTATCTTTGGTAAAAATATTAGCCGCGGCTTTAATTTTTAGTGGTGTATTTCTTGCCAATAAAAAAGGAACAATTGATGGGTAGTTGAGTAATTGTAACACTTATCCGTTTTTTGGACAATCGAAGAACCAAAACGCTTTTTTTGCGTCTTTAAAATCAGTCCATTTATCGCAATGCACTTTTACCGCAAATATGCCACAGGTAGGCATGTCGTCAATTTTTGTTTGTGCAAGTGTATTGGCAAAATCTGTTACACCAGGATTATGTGCAAACAGCGCAGCTGTATCTATTTTCTGATGTAAAGACGACACAACTTTTAATATTGTGTTGCTAGATGCGTTGTATAACTCATCTAGCAACACAATTGTTTCAGCAGTTAGCTGATAAGTTTTAGCAAAATAAGTTGCAGTAGTTAAAGCCCTTACTGCTGTACTTGATACAAAGGCATCTATCGCAACATGCTTATCTAGCAATCGTTTTGCCATCATTGGTGCATCGTTATGACCTCTTTCGTTTAATTGCCTATCAAAATCGGACAACGCTGTAAAATCCCAACTACTTTTTGCATGGCGAATAATAAGAAGTTGTTTCATTTTTAAAGGAACTTTTGTACAAAGTACCGTTGCTTTTAGTAAATAAATTTATAAAAAAGGTTGCCCTTATTAAAGTAGCAACCATGTATCTATTTTAATTACTGTAATGTTTATTCTGTAACATCTACTTTCTTCGCTTGGTGCTTGCCACTAATAAATGTGTACACAGCAGGTATTACAAATAGGGTAAGTATTAACGAGAACAAGATACCGCCTACAATTACAATACCCAATGGTATACGGCTAGTACTACCTGCACCTAAGCTTAGAGCAATAGGTAATGCACCAAGAGAGGTAGCTAAACTTGTCATTAAAATAGGACGTAAACGTTGCTGCGATGCTTCTACTACGGCTTCCATTTTATTGAGGCCTATTTCACGTTTTTGGTTGGCAAACTCTACTATTAAAATACCATTTTTAGTTACCAAGCCTATTAACATAATCATACCAATTTCTGAAAAGATATTAATGGTTTGGTTGAATAGATACAAGCTTAATAATGCACCGCAAAAGGCGAGAGGTACAGTTGTAAAAATGATGATTGGGTCTGTAAAACTTTCAAACTGTGCTGCCAGCACAAGATATATTAATAGTATAGCCAGTCCAAGCGCAATTAAAATATTAGAACTACTTTCAGCATAATCTCTTGATGGGCCACTTAATGCTGTTTGAAAAGATTCGTCTAGCAAGCGCTTACCAATGGCATTCATCGCATCTATACCATCACCAATGGTTTTGCCTTCGGCTAATGATGCCGAAATAGTAGCAGCCTTGTAACGGTTAAAGTTGTACAAGGTAGCAGGGTTACTACTTGGTTCTAAATGTACCACAGAACTTAAAGGAATATTATCACCGTTTTTATTACGCACATACAATTTAGAAATATCATCTGGTTGGTTACGGCTATCTCGCTCTACTTGTGCTATTACTTGGTATTGATAACCTTTCATAATAAAGTAGGCAAGCCTACCACCACTAAAGGCACTTTGTATAGCCGATACCACATCTTGGCTAGATAAACCAAGGTCACGCACCTTCGTTCTATCAATGGTTAATTGTACTTCTGGTTTATTAAACTTTAGGTTTACATCTGCATTAGCAAAGGTTTTATCCTTGCGTACTTCATCTAAAAACTTAGGAATAATTTCTTTCAGCTTACTCAACTCTAGGTTTTGTAACACAAATTGTACTGGTAAAGAACCTCTTGAACCTAAGCCTACAGAAATAGTTTGTTCTTGTACAGGAAAAATTCTTGCCTCGTTAAAGCGGCTTAGTTTTTTCTGTAAGTCTGCCGCTATTTCCATTTGGCTACGTTTACGCTGGTCTGGCTCTACTAAACCAAGCCTTGGCTGGGCAGAGTTAACCGCACCACCACCACCAAAGCCACCACTTACACGAGCAAATATGAAATCACGTTCTGGTACAGAATCGTTTAAGTAATCGCCTATTTTATCGGTAAGTGCAGACATAGCAGCAAAGCTTGTACCCTCTGCACCAGTAACGGTAAAGCGAATACTACTTTTATCTTCTAATGGCGCTAGCTCACTTTGTAAATTAATGAAGATAAAATATATCATAGCTGCGCAACCCAAAACTATTACCCAAGCAGCCCAACGAATGCGCATAAAACGTTGCAACATGCGTTTGTAGCCGTTTTCCATGCCTTTAAAAAAGGGCTCTGTACGTTCGTAAAACTTACCGTGACCTGCATCTTTTTTATTTAAATACACATTAAGCACGGGTGTAATGGTAAGCGATACAAAGGCAGATATTAATACCGCAGCCGCTAGTGTAACACCAAACTCTCGAAATAAACTACCTATAAATCCATCTAAAAAAATAACTGGTAAAAACACAACTGCCAGTGTAATAGATGTAGATACTACAGCAAAGAAAATTTCTTTACTGCCTTCTAAAGCTGCTTTACGAATAGGTAAACCTTCTTCTAGCTTTCTAAAAATATTTTCTGTAACCACAATACCATCATCTACCACCAAGCCTGTGGCTAATACGATACCCAATAGGGTTAAAATATTTACCGAAAACCCAGCTACGTACATGATAAAAAAAGTAGCTACCAACGAAATAGGAATATCTATTAATGGCCTTATAGCAATTAACCAATTTCTAAAGAAGAAGAAGATAACCAATACCACCAAGCCAAAAGAAATCAATAAGGTTTCTTTTACTTCTTCTAATGACTTACGAATGTTGGTAGTATTATCTATCAGGATTTTAAACTCAATATCAGACTTGTTGTTCTTTTTTATCTGCTCTAAACGCTTATAAAACTGGTCGGCAATTTCAATATTATTAGCACCAGGCTGTGGTACTACTGCAAGGCCTACTGCATTTACACCATTATATTTCCAGCTTTGCTCTAAAGTTTCTGGGCCAAGTTCTATTCTTGCTACATCGCTAAGGCGCACAATACCCGCTGCATCTTCTCTAATTATTAAATCTCTAAAATCTTTCTCTGAGGTTAAACGGCCAATGGTACGAATGGTTAGTTCGGTATTATTACCATAAATTTTACCCGGCGGTAAATCAATATTTTCAGTAGCTAAGGAAGTTTTTATATCGGTAAATGCTACGCCAAAAGCATTCATTTTATCTGGATTGAGCCACAAACGCATAGAGTAACGCTTTTGCCCAAATATGTTTACCGCACTTACATCGTTAATGGTTTGTATTTGTTGTTGCAATACATTTTCGGCATACTCACTTAGTTCCATTAAACTTTTGGTACGGCTTTGTACAGCTAGTATTAAAATAAATTCACTACCAGCATCAGATTTAGATACAACTGGTGGTGCATCAATATCTTGTGGTAAGCTACGCTGCGCTTGGCTCACTTTGTCACGCACATCGCTAGCTGCTGCTTCTAAATCAACACCCAAGTTAAACTCAACCGAAATATTACTACTACCAAGCGAGCTAGATGAGGTAATGGTTCTAATACCTGGTATACCATTGATTTGTTTTTCTAATGGCTCGGTAATTTGGTTACTGATAATATCAGAATTAGCACCCGTGTAGCTGGTACTTACGTTTACCACTGGTGGGTCAATGGCTGGATAATCTCTTACTGCTAAATATGTGTAGCCCACTATACCAAATAGTATAATTGCTAGGTTCATAACCGTAGCAAGTACTGGGCGCTTTAACGATAATTCAGAAATATTCATAATAAAATTTACTTCTCTTTATAAAAGATACTTTTTCGCTTCCGCAAACTTTGCGAGAAGCTTTAACTGCCACAGAAGCACAGAATCTCAGAAAATATAAAAATCTGTGTTTTAGTGCATCAGTAGCAAAACCCTACGCTGAACACTTTTACAACTATTTAAAACAATGTTTATTGTGGGTTCAAATCTTTCAATTGTTTTACGCTACGCACTTTTAGTTTGGCTTTTGGCCTTGCAAATAGTACACCTGTAACTACCACGGTATCGCCCGCTTTAATGCCATTGGTAATTTCTACTACATTGGCTTGCCTTATACCCATTTTTACAGGTACAAATGCTGCTTTGCCATCTTTTACTACAATTACAAGACTGTTTTTATCGTCTGGTATAATGCAATTGGTAGGTATTAAAATGGCTTTGCTATCATTATTACCAGCATCTAAATATGCTTTTACAAAACCGCCTGGATTCGCCCTACCATTATCTAGCGCTGCACGTACTTTAAGGTTACGTGTTGCTAGGTTGGCTTGTGGTTCTACAGCTACAATGGTTGCTTTTTGCTTAGCACCTGTGCCGTTATCTAGCACTATTTCTATCGTGTTGCCTTTGCGTAATATTTTGGCATAAGTTTCTGGCACGGTAAGGTCAACTTTTAGTTTATCTACCTGCTGTATAGTAGCAATGATTGATGCAGTAGTTACGTAAGCACCTGGGCTTATTTGGCGCAAGCCTACTGTACCGCTAAATGGTGCTTTAACCACCGTTTTATCTATCAATGCTTGTGTGTACACCAAATCGGCTTTGTAGCCATTTACTTGGTTTAGTATCGCATCGTAATCTGCTTGATTAATGCCATTAATAGATAATAATTTTCTATAACGTTCTTCTGTTTTTTGGGCTAGTTCTAGCAGCACTTTGGTTTTAGCTATCTGTGCTTGCAAGTCGGCATCATTTACTTTTGCCATTATGGTGCCTTTCTCTATACGGCTGCCTTCTGGTACGTTTAAGTAGGTTAGTCTACCACTTACTTCTGGGTGAAGCTCTACAAACTCAGCAGCTACCACTGTACCATTTACTTCTACGGTGTTACTTAAAGATTGACCAGAAGCAACCATTACATCTACCACTACGGGTGGTGTTACATTTGGCTTTTTATCTTCTTTTTTACTTTTACAACTTATAGTTGCTACTAGTAGAACAATAATGGTTAAAGAGAGAGACTTATTTATCATATAAAATAAATATAGATTGCTAAATAAAACTAAAGATAAATGCATTTGCTATTGCCGTTACTTAAGTTTAGGATGAATGGAAAATACAGTGAGTTGTAGCCCTAATAGCGGTAAATGAATAGGTATTTATTGAAGTCATTATTGATCATCTTCTTACCTCAAATCAATATCAGTAGAGAACAATCGATTTATTCGTGTTGCCAAATCTCTTTGTTGCATACCAACAATCCACTGAAATGTTGAACCTACTAATGCTAACAGCCATATGGTTTTAGTTATCCAAGAAGCATTTGCAAAGTATAAAACTAGTAGTCCTGAAGCTGATATTAACATCCATTGCATTCCTTCGAATCTATTTGTTGAACCTTCAATTATGCAATCGACATAAAACGATTTTAATTTGTACCATTCCATGCAAATACACCTAGCAATTTCTTCATCGGGCTCTTTTTGAGAAATTAGTTGTAAAACCTCATCGTAAATTAACCCCTTTGCGAATAAATTTTGTGCTTCTAGATATAGTTTATCCCATTCATCATGCATTGCCTTATCCACCATCTGTGTTAAAAGAACTAAATCGGGTTCGTGTTTTTCCAAAAGCCTAACAATCTGTGGATGTGACTTGCCTTTGTCAAACAAAAACATTGCCGCTGAATAAAGCTGCAATTTCTTTTGGGCTTTCTCTGAAATTTCGTTTGACAATAACATATGCTAAAAGTTAAATGAATGGTTAAAATGGCAGTTAACATTACAATTTTTGCAAGACTTGCTAACGTTACACATTTAATATATCATCAACCGCATCAATAGCAGTTTGTAAGCGTTGCTCGTAATTGCCACTAATATCTACCCAAGGTGTAGATTGGTTAATGAGTAAATCTTTATAAATATGGTACAATTCTTTGCGAGGGCCTTCATCGGGATATTCACGTAGTTCATCTTTTACCCAAGGCAAATCAATATTACAGAGCAAATACAAATCGTATGGACGTACTACAATTTGGTCTAAAATAAACTGGTGACATTTACCAAAAACATACTCACACCACACTTTCATTACGTACATATCGGTATCTATAAACACTGGTTGATTAGCTTGAGTTGTATTGGTGCTAACACTTGCTACAGTTGCATCTTCTAAAGCTATTTGCCCTTGAGCAATAGTGAGCAAATCATCAAAAGTATAAGCTGTACCGTGGGTGTTTAAATATTCTCTTGCATATTCGGCACAAGCTGCAGTTTTGTAATGTGCGGCTAATTGCTCTGTCAAGGTACTTTTTCCAGTA
Organism: Chitinophagales bacterium; assembly: GCA_013297585.1. GTDB lineage: Bacteria > Bacteroidota > Bacteroidia > Chitinophagales > Chitinophagaceae > Parasediminibacterium. Next base: position 7,961 of record JAAFHG010000002.1, on the reverse strand, counting down.
CTTTCTGGACCAATAATGACAATGCGTTTTATGCTTTTTGGTTCCATGCTGGGCTTGCTTTTAACACATGTTTGTAAATGGTACAATCTGCTGTGTGCGCCCCTGGCAAATAGCCAGTGCTCATTAAAAATTCATTTACAATTTCGCCACCTGTAAACTTAAAATTTTGTTTAAACAACTTCATCCATTCTTGTTTGGTTTTTGGATGATGTTTATCTAACCAAGCTTTAAAACTGCCATGTTCTTTTTGTAAATCAAGTATCACATTGGCATTGTGAATGGCTGCATATACTTTTAATTTATTGCGAATAATACCTGCATCGTTCAGTAAACGTTCTACATCAGCGGCATTATAAGCAGCCACCTTTTGTATATCAAACTGATGGTAGGCTTTGCGAAAACTAGCTTGCTTGTTTAAAATGGTGGTCCAGCTAAGGCCAGCTTGGTTTATTTCTAAAATCAACCTACAAAACAATTCATTATCATCGTGAATAGGAAAGCCATAGTGCTTATCGTGATAAATTTTGTGTGTATTGCTATCATCTAATGTACTTGCGAAGCCGCAGTAAGTTTTAGGAACATCCATAATAGTTTGGTGGCTTGTAAATGCTAAATAATGTGTGTGCCAAAGGTAGTAGGTTGGTAAGCAAAAACATAACCGCTGCTTATTGTTACCAATAACATAAAATTTCTTATGTAAAAGGCTCAATGCTTACATTTGTAATGTTATGAGATTTACAATGATGGAATACAATACCGAGCGCAACCATTTGGGGTTGCGAGAATACGGTCGCCATATGCAACGTATGGTAGAATATGTGATGACAATTGAGGATAGAGACAAGCGCAATTTACAAGCAAAGGCTGTGATAGAATTGATGGGCTTTTTAAACCCACATTTACGTAATGTAGATGATTTTAGACACATGCTTTGGGATCATTTATTTGCCATAAGCGATTTTCAATTAGATGTAGATAGCCCTTATCCTATACCACAAAAAGAAACGTACAAGCAAAAAGGCGAGCCGATGAAATATCCGCGTCGCTATCCTAAACATGCACACCTTGGCAAAAATCTAGAAATGATAATAGACAAGGCATTGAAGGAAGAAGATGCTGAAAAGAAAGTAGGTTTTGCAAATTCTATTGCTTACTACATGAAGCTTACGTACAGCAACTGGCATAAAGAATTGGTACATGATGATACGATAAGAACAGAGCTAAATATTATTACTAATGGCGAACTAGAATTTAGTGCCACACCATTTATCAAGCACCGAGCTAATGCAGGCTTTGAGCGTGAAGAATTTGGCAGTGGTAGAAACAACAATAATCGTAGACAAAACTTTACTGCTAGAAACAACAATAACCGCCCTCAAAACGGTAATGGTAACAGACCAGCAGGCAATAGAGATAGAAATGCTGGCCCACAACGCGAAGGCGGTAATAGACCCGCTAATGGTAATGCACCAACTAATAGAAATAACAACAATAGGAACTTTAAAAAACGCTATTAAGTTTCTCATAATTAGCCATCCATTATACACTTTTTAAATAATAATAATTTATTTATTAAACACACCTTCGCTGCTTTGAAATTGAGACAAAATACTAAAACTACCGCAACGTATTAAGCAATGTAATAAGCCCAATTGGATTATATTTGACTACTAACATTCCGATAGTTATTATATTAAGTAGCTGTTTTACTCAATATAATGCTAATTGGCTTCGCAATGTCAGCAGCATTGTGTACTTTGCTGCAATTACCCCCAATTGGAAACATGAAATTGTTAAGTCCAGCCATATCACGCCTTGCACGATTGCGTTATTGGCGCATAGAACAATGGATTAATAACCCCATTGCTACGCAGCGTGAAGTGCTGCAAGACCTTGCCACACACGCACAGTACACCGAAATTGGTAGACGTTATGGGCTTACCAAAATGTTCTCGGTTCGTGAGTTTAAGAAGATTATTCCCATCCAAAATTATAACGACATAAAGCCTTACGTAGATAGGCTGATAGGTGGTGAACAACAATTACTTTGGAACACGCCTGTGAATTGGTTTGCAAAAAGCAGTGGCACCACTAATGATAAAAGCAAGTTTATCCCTATTACCGAAGAAAGCTTAACAGACTGCCATTATCAAGCATCGAAAGATGTGCTGACGATGTATTACAACTACAATCCTGAAAGCGATTTATTGACTGGTAAAGGCTTAGTTATTGGTGGTAGTCATCAAATAAATACCATAAATGATGAGGTGCAATATGGCGACTTGAGTGCTGTACTATTGCAAAATGCACCTGTATGGGCCAGCTGGATAAGAACGCCAGAACTATCAATAGCATTGCTAGACGAATGGGAAAATAAAATAGAACAGCTTGCACAAAGCACCATTAACGAGAACGTAACCTCAATTTCTGGTGTGCCCACATGGACTATGATTTTAATAAAACGCATTTTACAAATTTCTGGCAAGGCAACGCTAAAAGAAGTATGGCCCAACCTAGAAGTGTATATTCATGGCGGTGTATCGTTTGTGCCATATAGAGAACAGTTTAAAAAACTAATAGGTGAAGGTGTTTACTACCTAGATATGTACAATGCAAGTGAAGGCTTTTTTGCTGCGCAAGACGACCCAAATGAAGATGGCATGTTGCTATTTTTAAACCATGGCATCTTTTATGAGTTTATGCCTGTAGAAGAATATGGCAAGGCAGATCCAAAAACCATAGGGCTTGATAAGGTAGAAATAGGTAAGCAATATGCACCTGTAATTACTACCAATGGTGGGCTTTGGCGCTATTTGGTAGGCGATACGATTGTCTTTACAAATACTTATCCATTTAGAATAAAAGTAAGTGGCAGATTAAAACATTACATGAATGCCTTTGGCGAAGAAGTAATGGTAGATAATACCGACAAAGCCATTGCTATTGCATGCGAAAAAATGCAAGTAGCGGTAAATGATTACACAGCCGCACCTATTTACTTTAGCGATACCAATAATGGTGGTCACGAATGGCTAATTGAATTTGAAAAAGACCCCGCCAATATTCAAGAGTTTGCCTACGAACTAGACTGTGCTTTAAAATCACTTAACAGCGATTATGAAGCCAAGCGTCAAAAAGATATTGCCTTGAAAATGCCTTTGGTAAAGGCTTTGCCAAAACACACCTTTCATAAATGGCTACAACAAAAAGGAAAGCTTGGTGGCCAACACAAAGTGCCTAGACTAAGTAACGAAAGAGTGATTGTGGAAGAAATACTTGCATTGTTATAGACCCATTTACACATAAATAGCAAATCATTACATTTGCCATCTTCAAAAACTAACACATAACACATGAAATTATTAGACAACAAAGTAGCGATAGTAACTGGTGCGGCTCGTGGTATAGGCGAGGCAATAGCAATTAAATTGGCAGAACAAGGTGCTAATGTTGCGTTTACTTATGTAAGCGATAGTAGTGCTGAAAAAGCGGCTGCGTTAGAAGCCAAATTAATTGGCCTTGGTGTAAAAGCTAAAGCTTATCAAAGTAATGCGGGTGATTTTGCACAGTGCGAAACTTTTGTTGCAGATGTATTGAAAGAATTTGGCACGATTGATATTTGTGTAAACAATGCAGGTATAAGTAAAGACAACTTATTGCTTCGCATGACCGAACAACAATGGGACGAAGTAATAGACATCAACCTAAAGAGCGTGTTTAACATGACCAAAATGGTGATTAAACCAATGATGAAAGCCAAAAGCGGTAGCATCATTAACATGAGTTCTATTATTGGTATTCGTGGTAATGCTGGCCAAGGTAGCTATGCAGCAAGTAAAGCAGGTATTATTGGTTTTACAAAATCTATTGCAGCCGAATTAGGTAGCCGCAACATTCGTTGCAACGCCATTGCACCAGGTTTTATTGAAACTGATATGACACACTACTTAAAAGAAGGCGCTGCGGCCGACGATTTCATGAAAAAAATTCCTTTGGGTCGCTTTGGTAAGGGCGAAGAAATTGCCAACGCAACATTATTCCTTGCAAGCGAAATGAGTACTTATATTACTGGTCAGGTGTTAAGCGTTTGTGGCGGTATGAATATTTAGTCGTCATTTCACACAAAGTAACAAAGGATACAAAGTACACAACGTTAGTGTAATGTTTATACAACCAGCAATTGTAGTAGTATTGGGCTGTTGTTGTGTTGCACTAACGATAGCTATCGGTATGTACGTTCAGATACTTTATTGAGCTTCAAATCGAAGCGAATAATTATTTCACGCAAGGCAACAAAGAAGGCAAAGTATGCAAGCTATTATAGCAATACTTAGTGTTCGCTGTATTCTTTGTTGCTTTGTGTGAAACTATTAATCAAATAAGCTTTCTGCAAGCACTATATTTTCTGGTTTACCTACATCTATAAATTGACTACCAGAATGGTCAAAGCTTTTAATGACGTGGCTTTTAGCCAATTCTAAGTACACATCTACCATAGAAAATTTACCTTCTTGCGTTATTAATGGCAACAGCTTACTGCTAATTACATGCACACCGCTAAATGCTTTTTTATTAAAGGTAGTAGCTGGTTTAGATATGCGTTTTTCACCAGTCTTATCATTCATCCAGCCACACAATTCATCCGCTTCATTAAACAAAAAATAGCGAGAAGAGCTGCGATTGCTTGTTGCCAAAGTTGCCAATGGTTGTTGCGCTTTGTGGTTTTGCAACATGGCAGTTAAGTTTAAGTCGGTTAGTATATCTGCATTCATTACCACAAAATCATCCACATCAGCAAAAAAGCTACTTGCACGTTTTAAACCACCACCGGTTTCTAGTACTTCATCCGTTTCATCGCTTATAGATACTTGGCTACCCCAACCATCATTCTGCTGTATCGCATCAATTATTTGATCAGCAAAATGGTGCACATTCACAACTACATTGGTAATACCATGTTGTTGTAAGTATTCAATATTGCGCTGTAATAATGGCTTGCCATTTACCATAGCCAATGCTTTAGGATGCTTATCGGTAAAGGGTTTTAGCCTTGTACCAAGCCCTGCGGCAAAAATCATAGCAAAGCCGCCCCCAAATGGTGGGTTTATGCCCCCAGCCCCTAAAGGGGGGGTATGAAAGCCTGTATCAGTTGGTATTTTTTCCATTATTTCAAATTAAATGTACTTCTTGTTCCCTTTAGGGTTAGGGCTTTATTCCCCTTTAGGGGTTAGGGGCGGACCCAATTATCTTTATTGGTGTGCGTAAGCGTTACTGGTACTTTAAATTTATTGCGTAAGTGGCGAGCCGTTTGCTCGGCTGCATACACACTTCTATGTTGGCCACCTGTACAACCAAAATTTATCATTAAGCTACTAAAGCCACGTTTAATGTAATCTTCAACAGTAATATCTACCAAATCCCAAACGCTGTTTAAAAAGGTGTTCATCTTGGTGCGCTGCTCTAAAAAATCTTGTACCGGCCTATCTTGACCACTCAATTGTTTGTATTCATCAAAGCGACCAGGGTTTAAAATGCCACGCATATCAAACACATAACCACCACCGTTGTCACTATTGTCTTTTGGAATGCCTTTTTTGTAGCTAAAACTATTAATGGTTATATGCAAAGGCGTTTCTGCATTTGCTTGTACGGTAGTAAAGCGTTCAATAATTTCATTACTACCTATTAGCTTCAACATTCTATCAAATTCAGGCGTAATAATGCCTACACGCTTGTGTTCTATAAAAAATTTTAGGTTTTGCAATGCCAATGGTATGCTAGATAAAAAGTGAGCCTTTCTTTCAAACAAACCTCTAAAACCGTATGCACCTAATACTTGCAACAAGCGTATTAATACATAACCATTGTACTGACTTACAAAGGTTGTTCGGTCCATTTGCTTACCTAGTAAACTATCTACTTCATCCATATAATAGTTCAGCAATCGGTCTTTCCAATCTTCACTCAACTGTGCTTTTGCTTGCCATAATAAACTAGCAACATCGTACTGTAAAGCACCTTTCATACCGCCTTGAAAGTCTATGAAATACACATTGTCTTTCTCTACCAAAATGTTGCGGCTTTGAAAGTCACGAAACATAAAATACTTATTCTCTGTTTTTGTTAAATAAGTACTTAGCGCTTCAAAATCATCCAGCATAGCTTGCTTATCGTAAGGCAATTGCAACGTATCTAGAAAGTAGTATTTAAAATATAGCAAATCGCTTAATATGGCTTGCTTACCAAACTCTTTTGCAGTAAGGCATTGATTATAATCTAAACCATCATCAGCTTTTATTTGTATGCTAGCTAGGGCTTTTAAGCTTTTTTCAAATAAGCCATAAGCATAGCTTTCGTGGCCGTGTTGTTCCAGTTTATTCAGCAAACTTTCAGTACCTAAATCTTCTTGTATGTAAATGGTTTGCGCATCATTTACACAAAACACCGTAGGTACAGGCAAGTCTTTTGCCTTAAAGTGCTTACTAAAATAAATGAACGTGCCGTTTTCTTTTACATTCAAATTATAGGTAGCAATAAGTGTAGCGTTGTTGCTTGCGTAAATTCTAAAGTAAATTCTATCGCTACCGCTTTGAGGTAGTTTCTCTATACGTAAGGCTGTTTCATTGCTATATGATTGATATAGCTTACCAATAGCATCTATAATTACATCCATTTTTCGTATTTGAATTTTGAGCGAAAGTAGCGGTATGTGTGAAAAGTAAAACGTGAAACGTAAACGCTTTTCACATTTCACCTCTCAGGTTTCACTTTCTTACACCGCTAGTGCATCAAACTTGATGGTTTTAGCCCAAAGGCCACCACATTCTTTCACAAATTTTTGGTGAATATCATCTTTATGATACTCGTGTATACCATCAGCTTCATCAAATACCATTAGCAACGATACATGATAACCTTTTAAAGGATCCTCAGCTTTATACACTTGTGGTACACCTACATGCGAGTATTTTATTTGCTTTACAGTTACTAATTCATGCAAGCCATCTATCAATTTTTGTTTGTCCTCAGCACTATCAGGATTTTTTAACCAATAAAATACTTGGTGCATCAATTTTTGTTTCGGTGCATCGTTGGTAATTGCATTTTTGCTGCTGCCAAACGCTGTGGTTGCTAAAGTTGCAAGGCCAGCAGTACCTAAAAATTTTCTACGGCTAAAGTTTGTCATCGTTATTTATTTTTTACATTGTTTATCCAATCTGTAATACCAAGATATACCTGCTTGGCTACTTGCGTTTGAAAGGTTTTTGTAATAATACGTTTTTCATCGGCAACGTTACTTAAAAACCCAATTTCTAGTAAGCAATTAGGAAAATCTGTAGGTGCATTTAATGCAAAATTGAAATTACCAATATTGCCGTATTCATTCATTTTTATGGCCAACATGCGTTTTAAAATAGCTGTAGTTAATGGCCTAAAACCAATGTGTTTATAATAAGTACTTGTGCCACTTATTTCTGGTCTTGATGATGAGTTGAGATGAAAACTAATGAGCAAATCTGGGTTTTCTTTTTGTAGAAATAATACCCTATCGCTGTTGTTAAAGGTGGTGTCTTTGGTTCTTGTTTGTACAATGTTTTTAAACCCGAGTGTTTTAAGTTGCTTTTCAAGTGCTTTGGCAAATAGCAGTGTCAAGTCTTTTTCAACTGCATCTGTATTAGTACCGCCAGTACCGCTATTTGTACCACCATGACCAGCATCTATTGCTATTTTTAGCTTTTTAATATTTACAAAATCTGGCTGACGTTTCACTTTTATAAGCAACGCCTTTTTGCTATAGCCAATTGTATAGCCCCAATGTTGCTGATGTACCAATTCAATTGTTACCCTTACAACATCATCTTCTATTTGATTGTAGTAAATGTTTTTTATTGCTTTTAGATTTTGTAGCTGCGTTATCCAATTGGTATTGCTTTGTACACCATAAATATCTACCATTATTT
>JAAFHG010000018.1 GCA_013297585.1 Chitinophagales bacterium | reverse complement strand
TAAGTTCAGTGTTAGTAATCATTTCTTTGTACTTACGTAAGCCACTTTTCATTACATTACCTACTGCACCTTTTTGTTTGTCGCACTCAACAATTGCTTTGTCTACTTCTTTGTTAGCTAAATGAAACTGAACTTTGCGAATAAACTCGGCATTGTTACCAGTACCAGCAGCTTTTGTAACTGTTAATAATCTTTCAATAACAAAAGTTAATACAATTAGGAAGCAACCAATTAAAACTGGAACAATGATACCACCTAAATACATTTTTGGCAAATCGCCAATTGGGCCTTTGTGTTTAGGCCAAAAACCACCTGCGGCATCTGGTCTACTGAAATTACTTGCATTACCAATAAAAAAACGCCAGATTACGTAACCTAATACGATACAAACAATCGGGGCAAGTGTAGCAACTAAGTTGCCAGATTTTTTTGGTTGTACAGATGTTGTACTTTTTACGGCAGCTGTTGCAGCTGGTTTAATGTCAGCCATGATTCAATTGATTTTTGGTTAAAAAAATTACAGTTGTTAAAAATTTTAATTCCGCAATGCTACTAAAAAAACTTTTGAAAAAACAAAACAATTATTTAGAAGAATTTTAGAAAAGGGATAGCAAATTAGTTATTTTATTCTATGTGCCAAATTAGTTTTACAAATCTTAAAGAAAAAATTATTTGCAAAGGTTTGCATTTTATTTTTCGTACGCCTAGTAACAACGGAGCTTTCAAAATTTGATGGAAGTATTTTACCATTCATAACAATACATTCTACAAAAAGCGCTACATAAAACGCCTACTCTTATCTTTAAATTTCACTTTTATAAAACTTTACTACACTTATGAAAAGATTTTTTGTAGCGACAGCATTGCTAGCTAGTGTTTCAGCTATGGCTCAGCAGAGAGATAGCCTACCAAGTAGACCGACACCAAGCGTACCTAGTATTGCTGGGCTTGCAGGTTTTGGCGCTAGAGGTGGCGCATCATCGGCCCCTAAACCTTTTAAAGACGTTATTACAGAAAAAGCCATTAGTAAAAAAGGCTTATTTACTGTGCACAAAGTAGAAGACAAGTACTACTTTGAAATTAAAGATTCGATACTTGGAAGAGAAATTTTAGCTGTAACACGTTTTGTAAAAGTACCTAGCGGTGCTGGCTATGGTGGCGAAATTGCGAATCAACAGACCCTAGCTTTTGAGAAAGGCCCTAATAACACCATTTTTTTACGCGTAGTAACTTTAGTAAGTACAGCAGATTCTACCAATGATATTTACAAAGCAGTTACAAACTCTAATGTAAACAGTATTGCACAATCTTTTCCTATTGCTGCTTTTAGTAAAGACAGTACTGGTAGCATAATTGATGTAACTGACTTCTTTAAAGGCGATAACTTACCTGTAAGCATTAATGCCAATGTAAAAAGAAGATACAGCTTGTCTATTTTAGCTAGCGATAGATCTTTTATTCAAAAAATTTCTACCTATCCTATTAATACCGAAATTAAAACTGTAAAAACATTTTCTGCAAGTGCAGGCGGTGGTTTTGCAGCAGCACCATCACCTTTTCCAAGTGCTTCGTTACCAGCGGCTTCACAGTCTGGCGCAGTAACTATTGAACTAAACACATCAATGTTATTATTGCCTAAAACACCTATGAAATATAGAGTGGCTGACAAACGTGTGGGTTATTTTACAGACGATTATGTAAAATATGGTGATAATCAACAACAGGTAGAAAATAAAGAGTTTGCTGTACGTTGGAGACTGGAGCCAAAAGATGGAGACTACGACAAATGGTTAAAAGGCGAATTGGTTGAACCTAAAAAACCAATTATTTACTATATAGACCCTGCAACCCCAAAACAATGGCGCAAGCACCTTATTTTAGGTATTAACGATTGGCAGAAAGCATTTGAAAAAGCCGGTTTTAAAAATGCCATTATGGGTAAAGAGTGGCCAGAAAACGATACGACTATGAGCATGGAAGACGCTCGTTTTTCTGTAGTACGTTATTTTGCTTCTGATATTGAAAATGCTTATGGCCCTAACGTTCACGACCCTCGTAGTGGTGAAATTTTAGAAAGCCATATTGGTTGGTACCACAATGTAATGAAGCTTGTACACGATTGGTACATGATTCAAACTGCAGCGGTAGACCCACGAGCAAGAAGCATGAAATTTAGCGATGATTTAATGGGCGATTTAATTCGTTTTGTATCATCACATGAAGTTGGCCATACACTAGGTTTGCGCCACAATATGGGTAGCAGTAGCAAAACACCAGTTGAGAAATTACGTGATAAAACTTGGGTAGAAGCTAACGGGCACACTGCTTCTATTATGGATTATGCACGTTTCAACTACGTTGCTCAACCAGAAGATAATATTACCAAAGATGGTTTATACCCTCGCATTGGTGATTACGATTTATGGGCTATTAAATGGGGCTATGGTTTTATTCCTGGTGCTACAGATGAAGACCAAAAGAAAGCTAGTAGCAAGATGATTACAGACGCTTACAAAGCTAACCCACGTACATGGTTTGGTACATATGAAAGCGGTAACCCTGCTGATCCAAGAGCTCAAAGTGAAGACTTGAGCGACAATGCAGTAAAAGCTAGCGAATATGGTATTAAAAACCTACAACGCATATTACCTAAGTTGCCAGAATGGACTTATGAAGAAGCCGATTTACAAGAAAACATTGCTGAAATCTATACACAATTACTTGGTCAATTTAGAAGATATATGGGCCATGTAACTAAAAGCGTAGGTGGTATTACAGAAACCTTTAAAAGTGTAGACGAAAAAGGTGATGTATATGAAGTAGTACCAAAAGCTTACCAAAAAGAAGCCGTAAGTTTCTTAAATAAGCAATTATTCCAAACACCAAAGTGGTTAATAGCTAAAGACATTTGGAACAAATTCAACAATCCAATTTCTTTAGACCCAGTTGCAAATGCACAAGAAAGCACTTTGAGTAGCTTAATTAGCAGCGATAGAATGAACCGTATGCAGATATGCTTAGAGCGCTTTGGTGCTGATAAAGCTTACAATGCAATGGAATTATTAAACGATGTTCAATCTGATTTATTCAGTGAATTAGCTAGTAAAAAACCAATTGATGAGTATCGCAGACTATTGCAAAAAAGCTATGTAGCTAAACTAGCCGCTATTATTGCACCAAGTTCAGGTTCGTCTACAATTACAATTCAAGGACAAGTTTTTAGTTTAGGAGCTGATTTAAAGCGTAGCGATGTACCAGCTATTGTAAGAGCACAACTTGTGAGCTTGCGCAGCAAAGTAGCAGCAGCTGCACCTTCTACAACTGATACCATGAGCAAAATACATTTATTGGATTTAGAGCAGACTATTAAAAATGCTTTAGACCCGAAATAAATCGCTGATTTAAATGATTGGAATGATTATTCATGATTTTAAATCGTACGTTTAAAAGGTTATCAAACTAAAACGCCCAATGCCTTCAAATGCATTGGGCGTTTTTTTATTTGCAAAAAATATTTTAAGAGATTATTACCAATTGTACACAACAGATTGTTGTTACTTCACAGCCTATTTGTAACACTTTATTATGAAGAAAAGCCTTTACACATTGTTATTTATTTGCGCAGCATTTGGCGTAGAAGCACAACAAAAAAATACCATTATTGGTATAGTAAAAGATAGTGTAACCAACACTATTATTGAGTTTGCAAGCATTAGCAACATTAATAAAAAAAACACCATTGTAAGTAATACAAAAGGTGTTTTTAAAATTGATATTGCGCCCAATCACTTGCTGTCGGTAGCGGCAGTAGGCTATAATTTTGATACGATTCGCATTACAGAAAAACTGTTACAAACAGATACGCTATTGGTTTTATTGCATCCATTATCAAAAAGATTAGCAGATATAACGGTTAATTCTATCACTAGATTTAGCCAATATCAGTTAGACAGTATAGAACGTAGAAAAGACTTTTTTATTAATAGAAGCGATGTGAAAATTCCCGTAGTGTCGCTTGCAAATTCTGGTGTTGGGCTTGGCATTAACCTAGATCATTTTTACAATAGAGAAAAACGTAAGCGCAGCGCTTTAGATTTATTTTACGACATAGAAAATGAATCGTACACCAATTACCGTTTTACACCAGCTTTAGTAAATAAATACACACAACTTGAAGGTGAAAAATTAGTTGAGTTTATGCAAAAATATCGCCCAAGCTATACTTGGTTACGCAACCATATCACCGAAGAAGACATATTGTATTACATTAACGATAAACTACCTAGCTATAACAAAAAGCACAAAAAGTAATTTTTATCTAGGTGTATTATTACGCATTTTTTGCCTATTCTGAATTTCCTTTTTAATAATTGCGCCAAAGTCTCGGTCTACTAAAAACACTTTATTCGCTCGTTCATCAGTGCCAAGTACTTTTTTAAAGTCAGAGAAATACCGTTTTTTAATAGCAAGTGCCTTTTCATCAAAAGCTATCACGTCATCTTTACTTTCGTTTCTAGCTTTCTTCAATTCGTCGAAATAGCCAAAATACATAGGCCAAAATTTTTGAGCCTCATCGGTGGTAAGATTCAATTCACGGGTAATAAATGCAATTTTTAAGCCCTGCAAATTAACGCCTTGTTTAGCTGGCCCTTGGCCTTGCGCCATGCCAGAAAATGCAGTAACAATGCAGAATAGGGTAATAATTATGGGTTTCATATTTTATATTTTTTTGCTAGTAGTACTATAATTATCAGTACTGAAGGCACATTAAATACCAAGTTGCTGCTCCTCGCTTACAGGCACATCTACTTCTTTTAAATATTGTTTCAATTCTTCTTCAGGTATAGTTTCTATATGGTCATTTATATCTGGCAATTTAACGTCTATTGTAGTTAAAGAATTTGAGTTGGTAATAGAATTCACATTTTCTAAATAGTTAATTAGTTCTTCGTTACTAATAGTGTTGATGGTGGTATTCACATCTATTTTCTTATAAGCAGCATAGTCTATTTTTTCTGTTTTATTGGAAAATACAAATGCCCCTACAGCTATTAAACCAATTACACAAGCGGCAGCTACATATAGCAACTTACGCCTAAATGAAGCCATTGAGACTAGTTTTCCCTTTGTTGTTGAAGTAGCAATAACTGGTTTAAATGATGTAAAATATTCCGCTGGTACCGTATAAACTGCCGATTTATTTATTGTATTAAGTAGTGGCGCAATGGTTTCAAGCTCTTCAATTACTTCATTTTTGCTAGTTACTTCTTTTGAAATAGCAGCTAGCACATTATTACTTAATGTGTTAAAATAATCTTGAGGCACAGTAAAAGGTGCTGCTATTTTTGGTAAATTTTCCGCCGAAATCTGTGTAAGTATAGCCTCACTTAGGCCATTAAAATAGCCGTTAGGTAAAGTATAAACCATCGCATTATTAATAGTAGCCAATGTAGGTGCTACTTCTGATAACTCTGCTAATATGTTGGTATCTTGCTTCATGTGTTGTATTTGAGACGTAACATAAATTGCTACGTTTAACCTCCTAAAATATATGCTTCAATTTTTTTCGCTGCGTGATGATAACTTGCTTTAAGTGCCCCTTCACTTGTTTCTAAAATTCGGCTCATTTCTTCATAAGGCATTTCATCGTAATAGCGCAGGTTAAATACTAAACGCTGCCTTTCAGGCAATTGTTGAATGGCCAATTGTAATTTCCATTCTAGTTTATTGGCGTCAAAATTACTATCTGCCTTTATTGTATTACTCAAACCACTTTCATGGTCGTCAAATCGCTCTGCGCCTTTTCGCTTTTTTTGGTCTAAAAAACTCAAGCACTCGTTCGTTGCAATTCTGTACAACCAAGTATATAGCTGACTGTCTTCTCTGAAATTAGCTAGACCTTTCCACACTTTCACAAACATATTTTGCAATACATCATTGGTATCATCGTGGTCAATTACCATTCGTCTTATATGCCAATACAACTTTTCCTGATACTTTTTTACAATAGCAGTAAAAGCCACTTCTTTGTTAGCACTGTTCTTGAATTGATATACCAATTCGATATCGTCAGCGAGCATGCAGGGAGATTTTCTTGTACAACAAGTTTGTGACTATATAAACATACCAATAGTTTAAACGCTTGTCATTTTTATTGGTAAACTAAAACTTGATATAACTACATCTTACTCAACACATAGTACCTTGTAAGTTCTGTGTGAATAACAGGAAAGTCAAAACGAACCAACTTTTCTGCACCAGCTTTTTCATTTATTTCGGTTTGTGCAATGGTCATTTTTTTACCTTCTTGGTCGTACATCGTCAATTTTAGTGTGCCTTTACAACTTTTGGTAAATGTGATAAAGATGCTCATAAAAGCATCTTCACTTTTTCGCTCGTACAACTCTTCTGCCCTGCCAAGATCTAAACCAGCATTCGCAAGCGATGCATCGATGAAAATACTTGGCCTAAAAGTAGAATCCCAGCCAGAAGAAGTGGCTTTAATAGCTTTTCCAATAATTGTTCCTGATTTACCAGCAAGAGCTGCAATGGCATCATCATCAAGTGTTCCATTTACGCCTTTAGCAACGCCAGAAATAATACTACCAGCGGTTTTACCAGCTAGTTCAGCACCTTTACTAATGGTAGATTGCACTTCTTGTTTAGCAACGTAATCTACTGTTTTTACGGCAAATCGGAAAATCATAAACGCACCTGTAATACAAGTAATTACAAATACAATTATAGAACTTGTAAATAACCTGATTTTCTTTTTAATGATACTTACAATAGCCATAACCACACAGGTAATAGCTACGATACCACAAATGATAATAGCAAGAAGATAGTACATAACCACAGATATTAGATAAGCAATATAAAGAAGAATGAGAAAACAAGTAAAAATATTTAATACAGCTTTGCATTCATCCATCACAAACCACACTTCTTACAACTAGCCATTAACCCATTATATTTGCGGCTCTAAATTTTGAGATAATGTATAGAACGCATACTTGTGGCGAATTGAGAATAGCGAATGCCAGCCAAACTGTAACCCTTGCAGGTTGGGTGCAAACTGTGAGAAAATTTGGTAGTATTACGTTTGTTGATTTACGTGACCGCTATGGTATTACACAGTTATTATTTAATGAAGCGCTAAATACACAGCTTGATGCAAACCCATTGGGTAGAGAATTTGTATTACAAGCCACAGGTACTGTAAACGAACGCAGCAATAAAAACGCTAACATACCTACAGGCGATATTGAAATTGCAGTTACTAGCTTTAAAATATTAAACAAAAGCGAAGTGCCGCCATTTACCATTCAAGATGATACCGATGGTGGTGACGAACTACGTATGAAATACCGCTATTTAGACTTACGTAGAAATGCGGTGAAAAAGAATTTAGAACTACGCTATGCTGTAGGTAGAAGTACCAGAAATTATATGCACGAAAATGGTTTCATGGATATTGAAACACCATTTTTAATTAAATCTACACCAGAAGGTGCAAGAGATTTTGTGGTACCAAGCCGCATGAATGGTGGTCAATTTTATGCCTTACCACAAAGCCCACAAACCTTTAAGCAATTGCTAATGGTAAGTGGTTACGACCGTTACTACCAAATAGTAAAATGCTTTAGAGACGAGGATTTACGTGCTGACCGTCAACCCGAATTTACACAGATAGACTGTGAAATGTGTTTTGTAGAGCAAGAAGATATTTTAAACATGTTTGAAGGCTTGATTAAACGCATTTTCAAAGATGTTAAAGGCATTGATTACACCGATGCTGTAGAGCGCATGAGCTGGGAAGAAGCCATGTGGCAATTTGGTAACGATAAGCCAGATATTCGCTTTGGTATGCAATTGTGCAACTTAAAATTCCCTGCACACACCTTTACAACCAAGCCAAGTATAAGCGATTTAATAGCAGGTGAGTTTGCTGTATTTAATGATGCTGAAACAGTAATTGCCATTGCAGTACCTGGCTGTAGCGAATACACTAGAAAACAAACCGATGAGCTAACTGAGTGGGTAAAACGCCCACAAATAGGCATGAAAGGTTTGGTATTTATTAAATGCAATACCGACGGTACTTACAAAAGCAGTGTAGATAAATTTTACAGCGAAGACAAGCTAAAAGCTATTGCTGATGCTGCCGGTGCAAAAGCTGGTGACTTGGTATTAATATTGGCTGGTACTGAAGAACGTACACGTAAGGCTACTTCAGAATTACGTTTAGAAATGGGCAAACGCCTTGGCTTGCGTAAAGAAAATGAATTCAAATTATTGTGGGTGTTAGATTTCCCATTGTTTGAATTTGCATTAGAAGACCAAGATGGTGGCGGTGCTGGCCGTTGGGTAGCAAGGCACCATCCATTTACAAGTCCTAAACCAAGTGATGTTGATATTATGATTAACAATAGCCCTAAGGTGGAAGATTTGGATAAATATCTTGAGCATCCTTATGCTACAATTAAGGCCAATGCTTACGATATGGTGTTAAATGGCAATGAAATTGGTGGCGGTTCTATTCGTATATATCAAAAAGAATTACAACAAAAAATGTTTGCTGCCCTTGGTATGACAGAAGAAGAAGCGAACCACAAATTTGGCTTTTTACTAGGTGCATTTGAATATGGCGCACCACCACATGGCGGTTTAGCTTTTGGTTTTGATAGATTGTGTTCTATTTTAGGCGGTAGCGAAAGCATTCGTGACTTTATTGCTTTTCCTAAGAACAATAGCGGTAGAGATGTAATGCTAGATGCACCATCAGCCATTGATGATAAACAATTGAAAGAATTGCAAATACAGTTAGCCCCAACTACAAAGGCATAATTTATTATAACAGTCTACTTTAAAAATCCTGTTAGCAGTTTGCTAGCAGGATTTTTTTATGCAGCTACTTGCCATTTCACCTCAAATACAAATCCATCAAACTATTTACATACTAGCATTATTCTTTAGTATTTATTCAACAAATCGAGCGAAATGGCAAATATTATGCACCTAAGAGGCTATATTTTTACCAAAAAATCATAAAGTATCTCAAATTTTAAAAAAAATAATGAAAAATAATTGCAAGAAAGTTTTGTCAATTAAATTTATCACTATCTTACCACCACTAAGTTGTACAAACTAGTAGGCATTTGTTTAAACCCCATTTACTGTACTAAAATTTTTGCTGAATTATGATGAATAGTGCTGAACTATGGCAACAATACATTACCCAACCCGGTATTTGGGACGAAATGAACACAGGCACTTCTATACGTGAACAATATCAAAAAGTATTTGAAGTATTAAAAGGACTACCTGTAGATGCGTTGCATCAAAAAGATAAATTGGCTAGCGACTTGTTTATGAATCAGGGCATTACATTTACCGTTTATAGCGATAATGCAGGTATTGAGCGCATTTTTCCATTTGATATTATTCCACGTATCATCACTTCGGCAGAATGGAACCACGTAGAAAAAGGTATTAAGCAGCGTTTAAAAGCATTGAACATGTTTTTAAAAGACGTGTACAATGAACAAAACATCTTGAACGATGGCATAGTACCTAGAGAACTAATAGAAAGCTGCCCGCATTTTACACGTGAAGTATTGGGCATAAAAGTGCCACACGATATTTATGTACATATTAGCGGTATTGATTTAATTCGTGGTGAAGACGGTACATTTTATATTTTAGAAGATAACTTACGAACGCCAAGCGGTGTAAGCTATATGCTAGAAAATCGTGAGGTTACTAAGCGACTTTTCCCAAATTTATTGTACCAAAGCAAGGTTAAAATGGTAAGTAGCTATCCTTTAATGCTGCACCAAATTTTGCTACAGTTAGCACCAAGCCAGTTGAGTAATCCCAACGTGGTGTTGCTTACACCGGGTGTTTTCAACTCAGCCTATTACGAGCATACTTTCTTGGCAAGAAGCATGGGCATAGAATTGGTAGAAGGTAGAGATTTAATTGTAGACAACTATAAAGTGTACACCAAAACTACCAACGGCTTAAAGCAAGTGCATGTTATTTATCGTAGGGTTGATGATGAATTTTTAGACCCAATGGTATTTAGAAAAGATAGTTTGCTAGGTGTGCCGGGCTTAATAAGTGCTTACGCAAAAGGTAATGTAGCCATTGTAAATGCACTTGGTAATGGTGTGGCTGATGACAAAGCTGTGTACTGCTATGTACCTGCTATGATAAAATATTACCTTAACGAAGAACCAATTTTACCAAACGTACCTACTTACCAACTTGGTGATGATGAACAACGCAAGCATGTGTTTGACAATATCACCAATATGGTGATAAAGCGTACCAATCAATCGGGTGGTTATGGTATGTTAATGGGCAACAGCGCATCAGAAAAAGAAATTGTTGACTTTATAAAAGCGGTGGAAGAAGATCCTAGAGGTTTTATTGCGCAGCCAATTATTAAACTATCTACCGTACCATGCTTTATTGATGGCAAGTTTGTACCGCGCCACGTAGACTTACGCCCTTACGCACTATGCGGCCCAGAAGGTGTACACATTGTACCCGGTGGTTTAACCCGTGTAGCACTGCGTGAAGGTAGCTTGGTAGTAAACTCATCGCAAGGTGGTGGTAGTAAAGATACTTGGGTGATAGAGTAGGAATATTTCACA
Organism: Chitinophagales bacterium; assembly: GCA_013297585.1. Taxonomy (GTDB): domain Bacteria; phylum Bacteroidota; class Bacteroidia; order Chitinophagales; family Chitinophagaceae; genus Parasediminibacterium. Next base: position 10,548 of record JAAFHG010000018.1, on the reverse strand, counting down.
CAAAGAACACTAAGGATGCTACGAAACAAAGAAAATTATTTTACAAAATATTGTCTCTTGTAAAGTTCAAAGTGTTTGCTGTGATAAAGCCTTTTTTGAATGAACACCATTTAATAATAAACCTTGGTGGACTTTGTATTCTTTGTCCCTTTGTGTAAAACAAAACGAAAAGAACTATGCTTAGTAGAATTGCAGACTCATTATTTTGGACCAATAGATATATGGAACGTGCAGATGGCTTATTGCGCTGCACCATGACTAACTACATTTTAATGTTTGACAAGGGTGTAACCAACAACCTTAGCTGGCAACATATTTTACAAATATTTTCTAACAGCGATGATGCAGCTATTGATACCATGCAGTTTAATACCGAAGCTGCGTTGAAAGAATTGTTGCTTAATACCGGTAACCCCGGCTCGCTTAAGTGCATTATGGGCAAGGCAAGAGAAAATGCCCGTGCCATACAAGATAATATTACCAAAGAAGTATGGGAGCAAGTTAATGGTATGTATCACGCCATTAATGCACCTAACCTTGAAGATAAATTGAAAAGCTACGAAGCGCTAGAACTTGTAGATACGTTTAGCAAAGAAAGTATTTTGTACAACGGTGTTACAGATACCACTATGCCTCGTGGGCTGGGCTGGGCTTTTATGAACCTTGGTAGATACATAGAACGTTGCTTTATTACGATAGAAGTGGCCGACAAGTTTTTTAGTATGATAGACTATAAGCTAGATGAAGAAAAAGATATTTTACAATGGCGACCAATGTTATTGGCTTTATCTGGCTACGAGTTGCACCTTAAAACCTACAGAAGTGCTGCACACAACGAGAATGCCTTGCACCAAGTAGTGTTTAATAAAGACTTTACAAGAAGCGTATTTTACTCACTTAGTCGCACCTCAAAATACTTGGTAGATGTACTACAAGAAAATAATACCGAACATAAAGATGCCATTACCAAACGCTTTGGTAGATTGTTAAGCAAGGTAGAATACACAGATTTTGATACACTAAACGCTAATAATTTAGAAGCATTTTTTGAAGAAATACGTGTAGAATTGGCCGCCTTTAGCAATATGATAGGCCAGAGTTTTTTCTCTTACGTTTAAAGCCAAAAGCCCTACAATATTTACCAAAATTGTAGGGCTTTTTACATAAAAATAGCCCATCTTGCAGCCATTGAAAAGATAGCTATGACAGGAATTAAAATATACCGAATACTTACTTTTATATTACTGCCAATTGAAGTACTAATGGGGCTTTTAGCCTTGCTAATGCTTGTGATGTCGCTTGGTAATATTGGCGCTTTGCTACCAGTATTTATGATTAGCTGCACTGTTATTTATATTTTCTCCAGCTTTCGTTTTTTAAATAGCGGTATAGAACAGCAGAAGCCACTAAAAGCAAGCCTTAAACAATGGATTAAAGTAAATGGCTATGTAAGTACAGCCTTTGCAATGATGATGATTTTACAGCTCACTACTTTATTATTTCGCCCAGAAATATTAGAAGAAATGTTCACGCAGGTGATGGCTATGCAAAGCAAAATGAAAGGGCAAAAAGTACCACCACAATTTTTTAAAAATGTAATTACCGGAATGATTTACGGGATGCTTACTTACGCCCTTATATTGTTAGTACATACTATAATGAGTTTTCGTTTTGTGCAGCATTACCAGCATTTATTTGATGAAGAATAATCATCATTTCTATGCTACACTTTCTAAAATACAATAACGAAACTTTAAGTTCCCCAGCGTTAGATTATCTTTTATTAGTGATCGCTAGTACAAAGCCAGCCGATATAGGCGTCGCACACTGCGGCTGTAGAATATGTTTGGGCTTTTATTGAAGCGTAGGTATTTCACGCAACGAAACAAAGAAGGCAAAGGGCACAAAGATTTTCGATGTCATACTGTTGAAGCAAGCATATAACTTAAATAAAAAGAGCTGTTGGTGAAAGCAACACTAACAGCGACGAAAAACTGCAAATTTCGTAGAGATGGTTTTTATCTATCGTCCTTTAACCTATCAATATATTCCAATGCACCACTCCAACAATCATTTTCACCCGTCAAATAACCTCTGTTAAAAAGAACGTGAGCAAAAGCTTTGATTTTATCGTCAGAAAGCCGGATTGAAAATTCTTTTTTCTTTTTAATAATTTCAATCGCCTTGTCAAAGCTATATTCTGTTTGAATTTTTGTTACAAGTTTTGTTTTGTAGTCAAAGAATGAAATATTATCGAGAGCCTTTTTATTTTTAAACTCAAAGTATTTGTTCTTTTTACTTTTTGCAAAATCTAAAACCTTTTGTTCACCTTTATCGTCATAATCTGCTTTTAGTTCAATATGTAAAGCACCTGAGACAAAATTTCCCTTTGTACAAATTTCCTTTATCTCGCCAGTATTAAGATTTTTTACTTTGATGACCGTGAAGTAACTGAATGTTGAACTATTTTGAATTGCTGCAATAAAGTTTAAATATTTTCCATTCTCAAGGTCATAGGAAGTGTCAACCTTATGTTGATAGCTTAACAATGGCATTTATTAAAATGAATGTCAATATAGAAATGAAAGTCTTCATAAGGTTATACTTAACACAAGTATATGCCATATTAATCGCATCATAAAATGTTTTCTTTACTCGTTGTTGGTCAAAGACGCAACAACGGCGAAAGTTAGATGCTTCCCCGAAAATCGGGGCAGGCTGTGCCTCAGCATGACAAAACGTTGCGCTCTTTGCCTTCTTTGTTTCTTTGTGTGAAATATCTACGCTACGATAAAAGCTACATAGCGAACTAAACGTACAAGTGAGTGACACAACCAAAGCCCAATAGTAGCACCAACGCTGGTTACCAAAAAAATTGCTTCTAAAGTTTCTACGGTTTGCGTTCTTTGTGTGAAAGTACTTGTTATGACGACCAACATGCCTTTAGCCGAAAGAATGCGCCCTACTACTTTAGACGAGTTGATAGGGCAAGAACACCTGACTGGCAAGGGCAGCATATTGCGCAAAGCCATTGAGCAAGGTCAAATTCCTTCTATGATTTTGTGGGGGCCGCCAGGTGTGGGCAAAACCACTATTGCCAATATTATTACGCATACATTAAACATTGGCTATTTTCAATTGAGTGCCATAAGTAGTGGCGTAAAAGAGGTGCGTGAAGTAATAGAACAAGCCAAAAAACTAAGCAAAGCCATTTTGTTTATAGATGAGATTCACCGCTTTAACAAAGGCCAGCAAGATGCATTACTTGGTGCGGTAGAAAAAGGAACGATTACATTGATTGGTGCTACTACCGAAAATCCATCGTTTGAAGTAAACAGCGCCTTGCTAAGTAGAAGTCAGGTTTATGTGTTACGCGCCTTGCAAGAGCAAGATTTGGTAAATTTATTGCACCAAGTAATTGCCAAAGATGCGGTGCTGAAACAGCACAATATTACCCTACAAGAAACGGCTGCATTGATTAAAATTTCTGGTGGTGATGCAAGAAAATTATTGAACTTGTTTGAACTAGTGATTAGCCAATACAAACAGAAAGACATAACCGTAACCGATGCCATGGTAATGGCCATTGCGCAGCAAAAAATAGCCCTGTACGATAAGCAGGGTGAACAGCACTACGATATTATTTCGGCCTTTATAAAAAGCATGCGTGGCAGCGACCCCAATGGTGCGGTGTATTGGCTTGCCCGCATGATAGAAGGTGGTGAAGATGTAAAATTTATAGCCCGTAGAATGCTGATTTTTGCGAGTGAAGATGTTGGAAATGCTAATCCAAATGCCTTGTTATTGGCCAATGCAACGTTTGATGCAGTGAGCAAAATTGGCTACCCTGAAAGTCGCATTATTTTAAGCCAATGTGCTACTTATTTAGCATCGTCTGCAAAAAGCAATGCGGCTTACGAAGCTATTGGTAGCGCCTTGCAGGCGGTGCAGCAGCACGGCGATTTACCAGTGCCATTGCACATTCGTAATGCACCTACCAAGTTGATGAAAGATATGAATTATGGTAAAAATTATCAGTACTCGCACCTTGGCGAAAATAATTTTATACCGCAAGAATATTTGCCTACACCGTTAGTAGGTACAAGCTTTTACAAGCCCGGCAATAATGCTAGAGAAAACGAATTGCGCAAGTTTTTAAAAGAAAGGTGGCAAGAAAAGTATGGGTATTGAACAGCCCCTAACCCCTAAAGGGGAATTATTGACAACATCTCACGAAAAAAATTATGTCTAATTAATTTTCTCGCAGAATGCGCAGAAATCGCTGAATTTTCCGTGTATTCTGCGTTATCTGCGAGCAAAAAAATCTTACCGCATGTTTGCTAGCATCACCGCATCAAACCATTTATCAGGTAAAATACTACGGAAGAATAAAATAAACTTAGCACCACCACCTGTTGCATAGCGTGTTTTAGGATTGTTAGAAGTAGCAGCTTTTACAATGGTTTTAGCAACAACAATAGGCTTAGAACCAAACTTGTAAGTTTTTGCAAACATGGCTACATGCTTCTTTGCCAAAGCACCATAAGCGGTATTGCCAGAAACTTTCAATAAGTTTTCACTAGCAATGCCATCCCATTCGGTTATAATGGCGCCAGGTTCTATAATCACCACATTGATATTAAACTGTTTTAGTTCCATTCTTAGGCTATCGCTTAAACCTTCTACAGCGTGTTTAGTAGCGTGATACCAAGCACCATGTGGCTCACCTAGTTTGCCGCCAATAGAAGAGATATTGATAATGGTGCCGCTGCGTTGTGAACGCATGGCAGGCAACAGTAGTTGGGTAAGCCTTGCTAGACCAAATATATTTACCTCAAACTGATATCTTGCTTCGCTTAAAGGCACATCTTCTAGCGACCCAAACGAGCCGTAGCCAGCATTATTTACCAATACATCTATCCTATTTTCAGCAGCCAATAATGTTGCCACACCACTCACCATAGATGCATCATCTGTTACATCCATAGCCAATAATTTTACACCAATGGCTTGTAAATCTTGCATTTTATCTACCCTTCTTGCAGCACCATACACTGTATAACCTGCTTGTAATAATAGTTGGGCGGTGTCTTTACCTATACCAGAAGAAGCACCTGTAACCAAAGCTACTTTTTGCATAACACTAATTTTCGTTTGTAAGGTAGACGAATGTGGTGAGGGAAAATTGTAAGAAACGCTCACTAACTATGTTTACTTAAGACAAAGTAAACATATTAATAAATAATTTAATATAATAAGGATTATTAATATTTACATATTTTTAAATACAAAAAGTTACTCCAAAATATCCGGCCTTCTTTCCTTAGTGCGTTGTACACTTTGTTCGTGACGCCAATCTTCTACCTTTTTAGGGTCACCTGATAATAAAATGTCTGGCACTTTTAAGCCTTTAAATGTTACTGGTCTTGTGTACACAGGTGGGGCTAATAAATTATCTTGAAAGCTATCAAATAGCGCAGACGTTTCATCGTTTAATACGCCAGGCAATAATCTGCCAATGGCATCTACTACCACAGCTGCGGCCAATTCGCCACCGCTTAGTACATAATCACCAATAGAAATTTCTTTGGTTACATACAGGTCTCGTATGCGCTGATCGATGCCTTTATAATGCCCACAAATAATCAGTAGGTTCTCTTTCATAGACAATTGATTGGCCGTTTGTTGGTTAAAAGTTGGGCCATCAGGTGTCATGTAAATAATATCGTCGTAGGTAGTTGTTTGTTGTAAATGCTCTATCGCATTTGCCAATGGCTCACACATCATTACCATACCTGCACCACCACCATATTGGTAGTCGTCTATTTGGCCATATTTGTTTAAAGCCCATTCACGTAAGTTGTGCGTACGCACAGTAAGCAAGCCTTTGTCTTGTGCACGTTTCATAATGCTGTGGCTAAAAGGGCTGGTTAATAATTCTGGCGAAACTGTAATAATGTCAATTATCATAATGCCCTTAATCCCTAAAGGGAAATTATTGGTGAAAATAAAACGAAAATAGAACAGAAAGTCTATTCTTTACTCACCTGCCATGTGATAGCTTGGCACTTTCTAGAAGTAACTCTTTCACCATACATTCTTTCGGCTACCCATCTTGGGCTTGCTTTAACTACACAAATAGCCTCTGCTACTAGTTTGGGGTGAACTTTTATGGTATCGTTTGGTACTCTTTCAACATCTGTAACATAGCCCCATTTTGAAATAATAAAGCTCACAACAACAGTTGCTTTTGCAAAATTTTTACCTTTTGGTATTGTGATATATTTATTACCGAGTGCTGAATTTGTATTTTTTTGTAGATATTTTGCCCAAGATTTATTGCCCCCAGGAAATTTTGCAGGTATTGGAAAATTACAATCTTGAAAAAAAAGATCACAATAATTAATGCAGCTATTGCTTTGCAAGCAATTAGACAAGCTCAAAATAAAGAGTAAATTCATCAAAAACATCTTCATAATAGCAAAGATGCACTTGCCTTACTATTACACAAAAATTAGCCACTGCGTTAAAAATTAACCTGCGCCTGAATTCTTAGCAAATTACCTATTTGCAAATTTTCTTGCTTTACATAATCTTCAAACCTTCTTCTAGAAATTGTATACAGCACCGTTAACTCGAAATTTTTAGATGCTTGCCACTCAGCACCAATATCAAAATCTTTAACAACATAACTTCTAGCATCTTTTTCGTGCTTTTTACCGCCATCATAATACTGATAACGAGCAAATGGTATCAATATTTGTGACCCCATTTTAGCAAGATAGCTTGCTGTAATATATCCGCCAGATAATGAGGTTAACTCTATAGAATCTGTTACTTTATTAAACTGCGGCCCTCTACCAATATTATATTCTGCTTGAATGCCAAAAGGTTTAGGATATAATACAAAGCTAGCTGCCACCCTTTGATCTAAATAATTTAATGAATTTTGATACTTAACACCACTACTCAAATTCGTTTTTGTGAGTACAAACTGACCACTATACGCTTGTAAACTCATTTCTAAAATTTGCTTTTTAAGCTCAAAAGGATAAGTAAATCTTGCAACTATATGTGGGCTGTTATTTAATTCTGGATTGTTTGCTGTTTGCCCATTATAAAAACCAAACCCAAAAATCCCGTAATCGCCACTTCCTTTTAATCCATCACTTACCAAATTTGCCATTAGCTTTCGCTTTGCCTTTGGTGCCCAGTAAAAAAATGCACCCAAATCTCTTTCATTTGAAACGGCACTATTAAGGGCATCATTTCTATCAAGTGCTAATCTATTTTGGCTCGATTGCATGTTCTCGAAACCAAAAGGCACTTTACTTTGTCCTATTCTTACTCTATAAACATTGTCATTATCAAGCCCAATGTCAAAATAGGCATCTCTTATTTGAGCAAAATGCAGTCTGTCGCTAGATGGGCTACTTGCAAAATCTGGCTGAAAATACACGTACACATTTTTGCTTATTTGTCCGAATAAAATAAGACGTGCTCGACGAATAAAAAAACCACCATCCTTACCCCAAGATCTATCGCATTGTTCGCAATTGAGATTCTCATTAGTTTCTAATAAACGGTTATACCTTGTTTGTATATAACCGCGTAAGGCAAAATTTTCAAACCATTTTTTAGCAACAGTTTCAACTTTATTGCTATGTCCAGTTGAGGTTAATTGAGATAAGGCAATTGCGGGGGCAGCAATCAAAAGAAAAAGGGCTAGGTATTTGTACATTAAACTAAGAATTTGCAAAAGGCAGTAATAATATTGGGTTGAATATTATTTTTTTGTTAAAAATAACCTTGCAAATATATGGTCAACTGTATTTAATTATTATCTTCTAAAAAACCTTCCACACTTCGCCTATCTTTTTTGGTTGGTCTGCCCACTTTACTAAGCCTTTTACCCGTATTAAATGCAGCCGGCTGAAACGTAATACTATTCAACTCATCCGGTGGTGTAATATCTTCGTAATATTTGATGGCTTCACTATAAGCTTGACGCGTTTCAAGTAAACCAGTTACTTTAATTACCCATTTTCTAGCTTCAGTTTTTACTTCGTATTCATCGTTCAGGTTCACTGTTTTAGCAGGTTTTACACTATCGCCATTCAGTTTTATCCTACCTTTTTCGCAAGCTTCTGCTGCCAAACTTCTGGTTTTAAACAACCGAATTGACCAGAGATATTTATCTATTCTTAACTTCTCTTTCTTGATCACTGATTCTAGTGATTTGAATGATTAAATGATATTCATAGCGCAAATATCGCTATGTGTCTTTGTGCCTATGCGATAAATGGCCTAAAAATCTAACCCCAAAGCAAAGTACCAAATTGGGCTACCTCTAAACAAGCCTTTCATTGGCCAGCCAGCATCTATTTTCATAAAATAGCCTAACAAATTGCTTCGTGCACCAAAACCATAACCACCTGCAAAAGGGCCCAAACCACCTGCATCAATTTTTACTGAAACAGGGTTGCCTGCATAATATTCTGATGGACGTTTGATGCCATTGTATTTGCCATTCCATGCTGTACCTAAATCTAGAAACTGTACCAACTGAAAATTACGGATGAACGCATTGTTAATTGGTTTGTTTAATAAAGTTGCAAATACTGGTAAGCGCAATTCACTGTTTATTACAAAAGCGTTATTGCCATTGGCAATGTTTTGGTTATACCCACGCATGTTTACAGCTAGTGATTGAAACGCATAAGATTGGTCTTGCGCCGGAAGATTGTTATTGAACTTAGGGCTAAACCAACCGTCCACACCACCTAAGTAGTAAATAATTTTTTGATTCCCCCAACTAAAATCTGCCGCAGCCCTTGTAGCCCAAATAAAATTACGGTAAATTTTTAAGTAATGTCTTGCATCGAAACCAAAGTTGTAAGTAATATTAGTGCCACTACCAACCACTGGTTTATTCACATCTAAATACACTTTGTAGCGTAAACCATTCCAAATGTTTTGCGATGGATTGATGGTATTGTCATGCACATACTCTAAACGTGCCACTGCATATTGGCTAACGGTATCAGGAAAAGCAACTGATTGTTGATCAATACCTTTTAAAATGCCTCTGTCAACTCTATAACCAATGGTAGCTCTAATACTTTTTACTTCATTAAGTGGATATACAAAATTGGTTTGGTATAAATTGGAAATTAAAGCATTTGGGTAAACGCCTGTGTTATAAAAGTTAGATTGATAAGTACGGAAATACGTGAAGCCCCAGTCTACTCTGCGTTTGTAATTTTGAAAAGTAAAGTACACATCGTTATCTACCAGATTTAGGCTTGGTCTTATACCGCCAATAATCTTATAATCTTCCATTAAATCGCTTATGCCAGCACGAAAAGTGAGGTTAACATCGTTGCCATTATTTAATTGTATTGGGCCATTACCGCCACCATACTGCTGATAACGATTTACTAGTACATTGTTAGTAACACCAGCCAAAACATAATCGGTACTAAAATGCATACTGTAATTAAACAGCTTGGTTTTGGTTAAATAACTTTCTTTTTTTGGTGCAAGCTTGGTAAGCTTTACTAAGGCTTCTGTTGCAGAATCTTGTACATCATCTGCAAATTCGTTTTGGAAAAAGTCTTTTGCCTTTAATTTACTACTATCTATAGCAGGTACCACAGGTGTAGGTAATTTTTTTCCTTTAATGGGTTTGCCATCTGCTGCTTTTTTATTACCCATCAAATCCTTCATATATTCTGTAGGTCTTGGGTTTACGTTACGTCTTGTAAGCGCATCCTCATTTACTTTTAGTTTATACAAAAATTTATAATCGCCTTCACGTCTTGTTTCACTTACTTGGCCATTATTACCAGCTACTCTTGTTTCTAAAAGCGAGCTTTGGTAGTTAGTAATTGGAAATGTGTAAGTAGAATCTTTAAATACTTGAAAATAACTCACACTATCTGGCTCTTGTTTTTGCCATGCAACCAATGTGCTATCCAATTCTTTTGGTGCAGGATTTCTTAGCAATTCATCACCTACATAGTACAAAGTGTCTAAGCCATTTCTTTGGGTAGTAAAGAAACCAGCCCAGCGATTTTCTACACCACTTTCATCCGTAACGTAAGTAAAATGACTGGTGTTGTACTGCATAGGAAACTTCGCATTACCCAATTTGCTGTTGGTTAATTGAGAAATTTGCTTAGTGGCTGTATTGTTGAATATATCTACAATGTAAATATTAAAGCGGTATTTACTTGGCAAAACAGTATCGCTGTTTGGCGCATTATTACCTGGTCTGTTACTAGAGAAAATAATACCTGAACGATTAGGGAACGATACAAATGTTGGGTTTAAATCATCATAAATATCGTTGGTAATTTGTGTGGCTTTTTGCTCCTCTATTTTGTAGGTGTAAATATCAGAATGTCCATTTTTCACAGCGCTTAGTACCAAGCTATTTTGATCTAGCATAAAATTGGCATCCAATATTTGATCAAAATTGTCAATGGTTTGTTTAAAGCGTTTATAACGTGCTACAGCATCGTACACAAACATTTTTGTTTTTCC
>JAAFHG010000367.1:1224-4005 GCA_013297585.1 Chitinophagales bacterium | reverse complement strand
ACGAATACCAGCATTGAACAAGTTACCTTCTAAGAATATCTGACCATCGGTGATAGAGATAACGTTAGTAGGGATGTAAGCAGATACGTCACCAGCTTGTGTTTCAATGATTGGTAAAGCTGTTAAACTACCGCCACCTTTTACTAAATGCTTGATAGAAGCTGGTAAATCGTTCATTTGGCTAGCAACTTCGTCATTAGCAATAACTTTTGCAGCTCTTTCTAATAAACGACTGTGTAGGTAGAATACGTCACCTGGATAAGCCTCACGACCTGGTGGACGACGTAATAACAAACTCACCTCACGGTAAGCTACCGCTTGCTTAGATAAATCATCAAATACGATTAATGCAGGACGACCGGTATCACGGAAAAATTCGCCTATAGCAGCACCAGCAAATGGTGCATAAAACTGTAAAGGAGCAGGATCGCTAGCAGAAGCACACACAATAGTTGTGTAAGCCATTGCACCGTTATCGCTTAAAGTTTTCATTACACCAGCAACTGTAGAGGCTTTTTGGCCAATAGCTACATAAATGCAATACACTGGTTTGCCAGCTTCGTAAAATTCTTTTTGGTTAATAATAGTATCAACACAAATAGCTGTTTTACCAGTTTGACGGTCACCAATTACCAACTCACGTTGACCACGACCTACAGGAATCATCGCATCAATAGCTTTAATACCAGTTTGTAATGGTTCTTTTACTGGCTCACGGTAAATAACACCTGGCGCTTTACGCTCAAGTGGCATTTCGTACAAGTCGCCAGTAATAGGGCCTTTACCATCAATTGGTTCACCCAAAGTATTAATTACACGTCCTACAACACCCTCACCTACTTTAATAGAGGCAATTTGGCCAGTACGTTTCACTTTTGCACCTTCTTTGATATCACCACTTTCCCCCATCAATACCACACCTACATTGTCTTCCTCAAGGTTCAAGGCTATGGCTTTTACACCATTTTCAAATTCTACAAGCTCACCACTGCGTACACCGTTTAGGCCATACACACGTGCAATACCATCACCTACTTGAAGCACCGTGCCTACTTCTTCCAAATCAGCAGAAGCATTAAAGTTGCTAAGTTGTTGCCTCAAAATCGCTGAAATTTCATCCGGCTTAATTGCTACCATAATATTTGAGAGTTTAAAATTTTCTAAGTTTTTGTTTTTGTAACCAGCTTTTGTTTTTCAATTGAGTATCGTTGCGTCGCACACTTGTACGTTTTGTACCGTGTTCAACTGTCATGCTGAGGTACGAAGCATCTGCATTTTATCTTTGTTCAGCAAATTCTTCCTTCGTCAGAATGACAAAGATTAAATGGTCGGTACATAATGATTTTTCAAAAACTGCTTTTTTACATCGTTTAAATCACGTAGAATGCTTGCATCTACTAATTTATTATCAAATTCTAATACAAACCCACCAATCAATTTGTCGTTCACTTTAGTTTCTAATTCTACTGTACCAGAACCTTGTGCACTATTAACCTTCGATTGAATGCTTTGTTTAAGAACATCACTAATTTCTACAGCAGTAGTTAAAGTAACAGTATGAATGTCTTTAATACTATTGTATTGACCAATGAAAGCCTTAGCAATTTCGTATAAATCAGATTCACGACCTTTTGTAATCAACAACTTAATAAAAGCAGTAGTTAGTTCGCTTACATTGCTACCTGTAACAGCAGAAATAATTGCTTCTTTTTTATCAGCTTTAATAATAGGGCTAACCAAAACCGCAACAAATTCACTACTTGCTTTACAAACAGCCTGTAAATATTTCATATCAGCATATACCACTTCTAGTTGATTTCTTTCTGTAGAAAGGTCAACTAAACTTTTGGCATATCTTGCTGCTAAACGTGGATTAGGCATACCCTAAACCCCTAAAGGGGCATTTTGTTTTTAAGTTAAAATATTAAAAGCCTTCCTAGTTCCCCTTTAGGGGTTAGGGGCTAATTTAGTTTTACTACTTCTGCTAATTGCTGAATATAACTTTCTTGTTCAGCTTTGTTGGCTAATTCTCTTCTCAAAATCTTTTCACTCACTTCAATTACCAAAGCACCCACTTGATTTTTAACATCAGTTAAAGCAGCATTCTTTTGTTGCAAAATGGCTAGTTGCGCATCTGCAATAATTTTATCATACTCAGCTTTGGCTTTGTCTTTTGCTTCAGCAATCATTTTATCAGAAGCGGCTTTAGCTTCTTTAATCATAATTGCTCTTTCTTCACGAGCTTGGTTCATCATCACCTCGTTCTCGTTTTTCAAGTTAGCCATTTCAGCTTTCATCTTATCAGCCTGTAACAAAGCGTCACTAATGCCTGTTTCACGCACAAGAATGGCAGCCAAAATTGGTTTCCAAGCAAATTTACTTAATAAAAACAATAATATTAAGAAAGCGAGAGTGCTCCATATTACTAAACCTACATCTGGTAATACAAGCGGATTAATTTCTAAAAACATGCGTTAGTTATTTTATCTTAATAATCATCTACTAAAAAAGTTAAGTAAGCCCATTGCCCTTTGCGTTGGACTTACTTAAAAAAATTGTGCTTAGCGTACAAATTAGTACTAGCCATTACCCAAAAGGGCAACAACCACAGCAAATAGAGATACCGCCTCTACCAACGCAGCGGCGATAATCATACTTGTACGAATATCGTTTGCAGCTTCTGGTTGACGTGCAATACCTTCAACAGCACCTTTACCAATTTGGCCGATACCAATACCAGCACCTATTGCAGCTAAACCTGCACCTAGTGCAGCAATACTT
>JAAFHG010000367.1:0-1214 GCA_013297585.1 Chitinophagales bacterium | reverse complement strand
CTAACATGTTGTAGAGTTTTTGATGATTAAAAAAAGGTTATTTATTAATGATGTGCTTCATGATGATGGTGCTCTTCAATAGCTGAACCAATATATAATGAAGCCAATAATGTAAAGATGAATGCTTGCAAGAAAGCCACTAACAATTCAATAGCACCAATAAACACAGCGAATGGCACAGCTACGGCAGCTGTAGCTACAGATTTAAAGATAAAGATTAAACAGATTAAACTTAATACAAGAATGTGACCTGCTGTAATGTTCGCAAACAAACGAATCATTAAAGAAATTGGTTTAGTTAAAACACCAAGTAGTTCAATAGGTGCTAAAAAAATCTTCATTGGTATTGGTACACCTGGCATCCAAAAAATGTGTTTCCAGTAATCTTTTTTACCATTAATATTTACAATAATCAAGGTAAAAAATGCCAAAGTAAAAGTGAATGCAATATTACCACTTACGTTAGCTGCACCAGGGAAAATTGGGATTAAACCAAGCAAATTATTAATTAATATAAAGAAGAAAATTGTTAGTAAGAATGGCATGAACTTAGCATACTTAGCACCAATATTTGGTTTAGCTACGTCATCTCTTACAAACAGAATTAATGGCTCTATGAAAGATTGTAAACCTTTAGGTGCAGAAGTAACGCCTGTTTTTTTGTAAGCAGAAGCTACAGACAAAAATACCAATAATAATAGCGTTACAGATAATAACATTGAAGCTACGTTTTTAGTAATTGATATATCGTACAAACCTTTGGTAGCTGCTTCGTCAATATTACCTGCGGCATCAACTATTTTAATTTTGCCTTCAAACGTTTTGTAATTGTTTTTACTAGAATAAACTACTGGCTCGTGGTGTTCGTTTATTAAATGTGCAGAGCTAAATACATCTACACCATTTTGTGTAAATAGAATAACAGGTAAAGGCACAGTTGTATGACCCCAAAGGTGCCAACCGTGTTCGTCTTTAATGTGATCAAGAATAGTTTCAGTAACGTTAAATTTTTCTTCGCCTTCTTTTTTCTCAACATGATGTTCGTCAGCAGCAGCACTATGAAGGGTATCATTTGCAAAAGCAGACACAGTTAAAAATGATAAAATAATGCTGAAAGCCCCTGCCAATAAAGTTTTCATGATTTTCGACGCCATATCTATTCTCAAATTTGCGGCGAAGATAAGGGGATAGTAGTAAAAGAGGAAATAGGAAAG
>JAAFHG010000611.1 GCA_013297585.1 Chitinophagales bacterium | reverse complement strand
CCCTCGAAATATTTAATGTAATAGACCGTGCCAATACCATCAGCTATCAGCTGGTAAAAGATTATGGCAATAACACCTACACCATACCCAACCGCTTAACCCCAAGGCTGCTGAATCTTAAAATTATTGCCCGTTGGTAAATACAATTGGTAAACAGCCCAATGGCCATTATTAGCCCGGCAGCACCGCCATTGGCAACATCCTTGCGTCGCACACTTGTACGGTTAGATTATATAATAGACTATTACCAAAGCAATCTTTTTTGTTAGAATAACAATCCCTGAAAACAATCTACCAATGCTATACGGTATTACTTTAAAAGGTTTTCATTATCTTGACCTTAATCTATTTACAATCTAAGCCCAAAATAAATATGGATATAAAATCAAAGAAAATAATTGCAAAAGGTAGAAAAATTTTAATAGCAGTCTTGCTATCTCTAATTATTGCAATGCAGGGCTACTCTCAGCAAACAACGAAAGTAAAAATTGAAAAAATAGAGCAACTTCCTGTACATACCTATCCAGTAAAAGACAGTTTGGTAGCATTACTTAAAAACGAACAGGCCATTCATTCTTTACAAGCAACCTTGAAAAATGACTTGTTGAATGACATGAATACATTTGATATCGATGCTAATTTATTAAAGAGTTACTATAAAATGTTAGGGGCACTTTCATTTTACGAAGGCGATTACAGCAAATCACTTTTGTATTATGACACCTTAAAAAGTATTGAAACAAAACCAGGGGCAAAGCTTACCAATGCACTTATAAAACGTGCACAGATCAAAGCTAAAACCTCGGGCTCTGCAGATTACAATGGGCAATTTCTAAAAGCTTTTACAGAAAGTGTAAATGCATTAAACTATGCTAACACTTCTTCTTATTTGGATGATATCCGCAGTCAATACAAGAATAACTATGCTTCTTCCATTTTAGCAGGTGCTTCTAGTGAAATAGACCCCTTTATCACAGCCGGGCCACTTTCATTGGATGATGCAGAATATGTACTATGGCTTTTTTACGAATTACCTGTTTTTGATCAAAATCGTGCCATTATAACAAAGGTTTTGGATAGTACATTAGCTGCCAATAACGAAAAAATAAATAAAACAATTTCAACCCACGATGTTGTACTTCCTGCTGGCAAAAAGTATGCACCCGTTGTAATTAGTGTATTCGATTTGGGTACCGATATCTCTCTTTTTCCAAACCAGCTTTACACTAATACAAAAGAAAAGCCTGATAGTATAGACAACGACAATAACGGTTTTATAGATGATATTCATGGCGTAGCTTTTGACATGCTTGAAAATAAAACAGCTTCACTTTTAATGCCACTTAGTAAGCAACAACAAAAAGACCTGCCAAAAATGATGTCTTTTTTTAAAGGCTTTGGAGATAGTGATGCAGGTTTAAATACAAAAGAATCCAAGCTGTTTAACCAACAAATGGACAGCGCCAAAGGAGAAGAAAAACAAAAGCTTTGGCAGCAAATTCAATTTATTGGAGACTATGCCCATGGCACACATGTTGCAGGCATTGCCTTAAAAGGAAACCCATATGCAAAACTATTAACCGTGAGATTTAGTGACGATGTGGGTTTTACAGAAGAGGCAAATCCCCCATCTGAAGCAACAGAAAAAAAGGTAGCGCAAAATTTATTAGCCCTTGTTGATTATTGGAAGGCAGCGCATGTAAGAGTAGTAACAATGAGCTGGGGATATTTTTTAAGCGACTATGAAACAGAAGTGCAGAAACATTATAAGGAATTGCCAGAAGAAGAAAAAAAGAAACTGGCACTTCAACTTTGGACAATGCGCAAAAATGCCTTGTACAATGCATTTAGCTCAGCCCCTGAGATATTATTCATTGCATCTTGCGGTAATAAAAATAATAATTCCGATAATGATTTAAGATATCCTGCTGCATTGGATTTACCCAATGTTATGGGCATTGGCTCTGTTAACCGGGAAGGTAAAGAAACCCCTTTTACTGCAACAGGAAGTAAAGTAGTAGTACACGCAAATGGCTACCAGGTAGAAAGTTATGCACCCGGCGGGTTAAAACTTTTAATGAGCGGCACTTCTATGGCAACTCCTAATGTGGCTAATTTAGCCGCTAAATTATTTACTTTAAAACCCACTTTAACGGTATCGCAAGTGGTAGCACTTATTAAAGATGGCGCTGATACATTTACTGACAGTAAAGTAAAACCAATAAACCCTGCAAGATCCATTGAATTACTAAAGCAACGATACAAGTAACTCTATTTCGCAGCATATTTTAAAAATCAAAACATTTCACATTTTGCATTTCTATGCTTCTGTTGGCGTCA
>JAAFHG010000426.1 GCA_013297585.1 Chitinophagales bacterium | reverse complement strand
GTGCCAAAATACTTAATCATTGTTGTGAAGTTCTGCAAGGCTTCTAGCGTACCACCTTTAAAGCCAAACTCACCTGCACGACTCACCGCCTCAAACATGGTGATGTTTTGCTCATTGGCTACCACAATCAATTTTTCGATTGAGGTTTTACCAATACCACGAACCGGATAATTTATAATGCGTTTTAGCGCTTCCTCATCTTGTTGATTAATAATAATGCGCAAATAACCAATCATATCTTTCACCTCTTTGCGTTGGTAAAAGCTTACACCACCATAAATTTTATAAGCAATGCCCATTTTGCGCAAACTTTCCTCGTAGGCACGGCTTTGTGCATTGGTGCGGTATAAAATGGCAAAATCTTTATTTAGGTAATGGTTACGCAGCTTTTGTTCTTTAATGTTATCGGCTACAAATTTGCCTTCTTCATTATCCGTCATGGTGCGCACCACCTTTATTTTGTCGCCTTCTTTATTATCAGTCCAAAGCTCTTTTGGTATTTGCCCTTTATTATTACCAATTACTTCGTTGGCTACATTTAATATGCTTTTTGTACTGCGATAGTTTTGCTCCAGTTTCACCACTTTTACGTCATCATAATCCTTCTGAAACTGTAAAATATTCTCAATTGTAGCACCACGAAAGCTATAAATACTCTGTGCATCATCACCTACCACACAAATATTTTCGTGCATGGCAGCCAATAATTTGGTAATTTGATACTGCACCGTGTTGGTATCTTGGTACTCATCAATCATTATGTACTTAAACTTGCGTTGATACTTACTTAATGCATCTGGCTGCGTGTTCAGCAACTCAAACATTTTCAACAACAAATCATCAAAATCCATTGCCCCATTTTTAAAGCAACGGTTAGCATAAGCAGCATAAATCTGTGCAATAGCTGGTCGGTTTGCTCTCGCATCTTCTTGTTGCAAATGATGGTCCATCAAGTATTCCATAGGGCCAACCAAAGCATTTTTGGCAGATGAAATTCTATTATGCACCACGTTTGGTTTGTAGTGCTTATCATCCATATTCAGCTCGTTTATCACGGCTTTTAGTACGCTTCTGCTATCATCTGTATCGTAAATGGTAAAGTTGCTTGGGTAGCCAATTCTTGTGGCTTCGGCACGCAAAATTCTAGCAAATACACTGTGAAAAGTACCGATATAAAGATTTCTCGCCTCGTTGTTGTTGAGTATTTTTTGAATACGTTCTTTCATTTCTGCCGCCGCCTTGTTAGTAAACGTTAGCGCCAGAATATTAAACGCATCTACACCATTTGCCATTAAGTGCGCAATACGTGTTGTCAGTACTTTCGTTTTACCACTACCAGCACCAGCCACAATCATCAACGGGCCATTTACATGCGTTACTGCTTCACGCTGTTGTTCATTCAATCCACTTAAATAATCCTGCATTGGGCGAAGATACGGCACAGAAAACACGCAAGTAAAAGTGTGAAGAAGTTGAATTTATGATTGACTTTTAGGCTGCACTAAATACGCTAGCATTCTAAAAATGGCAGACCCTTTTAATAGCAGTGATATCTTTACAATAAATCATTTTTACTAAAGTTTGGCTTGACACTAATGACATACAAAATTTTTTTAACAAAGAAGCCCTTTCGCATTCTTCTTAAATATTAATTACTTAGCTAATTGAGCGCTCGACTTGTCATATTAAAATTAAAATAAATGAATTAAGATAGAGCACCGCTTCTAGCACCTAATTAAAAATAGAATCATTTACTCATGCGCTTACCAAAAGCTACCAACAATAAAGAAAGCCCGAAAAACACAAGTACCAATACGGCAATATTTATAAACACTTGACCATAACTGTATTGCGTAGCATTTACAAAAAAGTAAGGATACATACCTGTAAAAACACCACGAACTAAAATATAGCAACAGTAAACTAGTGGGTAAATTAACCAAGCCCAAACGTTTTTGTATTGCAGCGAAGCTTTTGGTACAAATACGTACCAGTACACTAAAAACCAAAGTGGCGTAATGACGTGTAATAAATTATCTACTATAAGCTGTAACCCTTGTGGTGACCACTGCCAACGTAATACCGTATTGTACACCAAGCCTACAATAAATATGTACACATTAATAGCAGCAGCTACTTGTGGTCGCAAGAAGAATTTACCCCACTTTTTATTTGGATGTAAAGCCACACAAGTAAAGCAAATGGCAACAAGTATGTTAGTCAATATTGTAAAATAACTAGCAAACTTGATAATAGTTTGTAGTATAGGTAAAATACGATTCTCAATGTTTAAGTATAGCTGCATTACTACTGCAAACCAAGTAATAATAGCCCCTACTACTATACAGAACTTATAATACGATGAATTTTGCATTTGTTCTGATAAATTGTTTCCCAAATATAATCTACTGTTTAATAAAAATCCCAACAAGTAAGGCTACTCATCGGGATTTTGACACTAATTTTAACTTACTCAAATCATTTTATTCATTCAAATCTTTTAAACCACCATTCTTATTTCAAATCTTTCAGCAAAGCATTTACGGCGGCTTCAAGCTGTTGGTCTTTTCCTTTTACAACTGTTTCATAATCGTTGCGCACTTTAATATCGGGCTCTGTTTGGTAATTTTCTAAATACTGACCATTCATCATTTTAACGCCCAATGGCGGCACGCCCCAGCGAATACTGTTGTCTTGCAAACTTTCCCAACCTGCAAACGTACAAGTACCAGGCACAGGCATACCTACTAGCTTACCTAGTTGCAATGCTTGGTAGGTATAAGCGTAACAATGACCATCGCTATAGTTAGCCTCATTGGCTATAGAAATACTTGGTTTTGTCCAGCGGAAATTTGGTTCGTAGCCGTTGCTTCTAGTATCGGTACTATAATCCATAAATTTCTTACCGCTTAAAAACATGGCAAGGTCTGCCACCAAATCACCACCAACATTAAATCTTGTATCTATTACTATGGCTTTTTTATTAGCGTATTTACCCATCACGTCTTCGTAAGTGTCTCTGTAAGCACCATCGTTCATGCCAGGTATATGCACATAACCAAGTTGGCCACCACTTAGTTTGTCTACTTCATCAGCATTACGTTTTACCCAACGTTTGTACAACAAACCACTTTCTTCGCCAAGGCTAATCGGCTTAATAGTTACATCTTTTTTAACGCCATTTTCTACAATAGACAGCAAGGTATTTTTACCTACTTTACGATTTAACAACTGTGCAAAGTCTTTATCGCTAGTAATAGTAACACCATCAATTGCTTCTATAATAATGCCTGCTTTTAAGTTTAAAGCTGCTTTATCTAGTGGACCATCTTTAATAATTTCATCTACTTTTAAACCATTGCCTGTGTAGCTCCAATCATAAAA
>JAAFHG010000505.1 GCA_013297585.1 Chitinophagales bacterium | reverse complement strand
TCAATTTTGCAAAAGCAAATACTTTGGCACTACCTTGGTTTTGTGTGGCTTCGTTATAGGCTTCGCCATTTTTAAACGCAGTGGGTTGGTGTGTATAATCTGCTTCTATAAAAGCTAGTACATCAGAAAAATTATGTTTATTGGCCTTAAGTTCAGTTAAAAAAGTAGAAAACTGTTGCGTCATTACAATAATTTTTATGTGGCGCTAAACTACAATTATTTTTATCACACTATTGCAACATTTCATTGGGCAATGTAATTGTACAAGCTGCAACCTTGCATTACAACCTGTACAATTGTGTAAAACATTTTATCCTACTAGTCGCGTATCTTTTGCTACAAATTTTGCGAAGCCAAGTAAAGCGCCTGTAACCATAATATTTCTAAAAAAGTTTACCATTTCTAGTTCTTTTTCTCTGTCCATATTTGCTGTCATGCTAATGCTTATTTCGTGGCCCATAGCTCTTGGTAAATGTACCAATAGCGCCATTAAAATTACATATATAGCCATTAGGCAATAAGCTAGTTTATCGTACTTGCCTATTACGGCACTGGTAATAAATAGTAGGATGCACACAAGGGTAAAGTAGTTAAAGAAATAAGGGAAAGGCAAGTAATCTGGCACAAAAGCAGCGCCTACATTTGGCTTGCCAAGGTGTAAGCCCACGTACAATAAAAATGATAGTGGAAAAATATACCTACCTGCGTTTAAAAGCTTATCCATACGGTTTAGTTTAGCTGGTTAAAAAAGGGATGAGTGGCCTTATTTCTACTGAGCTATTTGGGTACTTGAGTATTGGGCATGTTTTGCTCCATTGTTGTACTTCTTCTAAGTTATCTGCTTTGCAAATTAAAAAGCCCGAAACAAGTACCGTATTGGCTTCTTTGTGTGGGCCTTCTATTATAGCCTCTTTGCTTACTAGTGATGCAGCATACTCAATAGGTGCTGTATGTACAAGTTTACCTTGCATAGCAATATTGCCTATCCATGCTTGCCATTTGGGCATGTCTTCGCTCGTGTCTTGCAATGTAGCTAAGTAGCCATCTTGCGCACTAGCATTTCTAAATAATAGTAAGTACTCCTTCATGTTTGTAACATTTTATCCCAATATTGTTGGGGGGTGATTAATGGTACAAAAATGAACACGGTGATTTTGGTAGGTGATGACAAAAGTCGATGTTTTACAACTTTGCTTTTAGGCGGCTAAATACATCTTTGTTAATGCCTAAGTAAGAGGCAATGAGTTTGCTAGAAACTCTAGTCATAAGGGTAGGTCTAAATTCCATGAGCCATTTAATTCTATCAAGGGCAGATAAGGCCACAAAGGAATTAATGCGATACACAGAATTGGCATATGAGGTTTCAAGCACTTGCTTATATACGTTATCAAATTGAGGTACAGTAGCTAGCATTTTTTCGAAGCTTGGTTTATCTATGGCAAGTAATTCGCAGGGCTCTACAGTTCTTATATTTTCGGTGGCGGGTTTGCCGCTTCCAAAGCTTAATAGTTCAGAACACCAAGTGTTTTCTGTTACAATATCTCTAGTAGTTTCGTTCATATTACCATCGTATACAAATACTTGTAAGCAGCCTTTGGCAATAAAATATACCTGCTTGCACACCTCGCCTTCACGTACTAAAAATTGATTTCTTTCTATATGCAGTGGTTTAAAGCATTCTAAAACGGTGTCAATATTATCGGTGTCTTTACCAAGTCTATTAATAATGTGTTGTTTTAAAATATCTATCATGTAATGTGGCAATTTTGTAGTGTGTCTATTGCAAAATACTTGATTGATCAGGATGCTCAAAATATTGTTTAGCGGTTTTCGTACAGAACAGCGCTCATTTGATGTATTTAAACCACTTGACATGGTTAAATGTGTAATATTTAAATAATGTGTATGGCCTTATTTAGCATAATATATAAACCGATGCATAAGAATGCTAAATGGGTTTTATGTTTGCTACTTATAAAACTGTGCGACTATGTGATGAAGTAAAAAACCTAATAAGTGTGTTAATGATATAGGCTTAAATAATAAAGCCGCTTGTTTAATACACCAAACGGTACTTTTTGGGTAATACGAGATTCAAGATTAATGCCAGAACACCTTACAATTGCAGCGCCTGACGCCACTTTATTTGACTTTTCGGATAGTGAATGGCATTTTACTTTTTAAGAAGCCGTGAAATTGCAAATGTATATCCAACAGCAAAGCCACTACTTCGTCATTGGGGTTTGGTAGATTCGTCAGCTTTTGCCCCATTTAATGGGGATAAAAAATTGGTTAATGTAGTTGTAAATCCTGAAAGAATTAAAGTATTAGCACCTATAGAACCTTTAAAAAGAAGGTAATAGTACCAACAACTAAAATACTGCTAACCATTTTTTTGCTTAGTACCTAAAAATAGTTAAATATATTGTTATAAATTTTAATTTGTTTCTTACGCTTTATAGCAACTAAAATAATAAAATAATGGTTGATAGAGTTATTGTAAACAGACGTAAGCGCACATGTTTACTTTGATTCTTTCACCAGTTTTCTTAAAATAACCCATTGTTTCAGTGCATCTCTTGCGTCTACCGCAGGGTAGCCCAGTACCTTAGCACCATCACCAAAATTATTTATCACACCCGATTGACCACCCACTTGCACACCATTGCCAAGTGTTACGTGGTCCGATATGCAGGCGCCCCCGCCAACCATTACACCATCGCCAAGGGTTACAGAACCTGCAAGCCCACTACTGCCAGCCATAATGCAACAGCGCCCCATTTTACTATTATGTCCTATTTGTACTAGGTTATCTATTTTACAACCATCACCAATGGTAGTAGCACTAAATTTACCCCTATCTACACAACTATTAGCCCCAATTTCT
>JAAFHG010000526.1 GCA_013297585.1 Chitinophagales bacterium | reverse complement strand
TTTTGCTAATCAAAATGTCTTTGTAGCTTGGTATTCTTAGCGTTCTTTGTGTTGAATTTGTAATAAAAAAGTTTAAGTAGTTAACATTTCACGCGAAGCTACAAAGGAGGCAAAGGGCACACCGTATTTTGCTAATCAAAATGTCTTTGTGTTGAATTTGTAATAAAAAAGTTTAAGTAGTTAACATTTCACGCGAAGCTACAAGAGAGGCAAAGAGCACAAAGTACTTTGCTAATCAAAATGTCTTTGTAGCTTGGTATTCTTAGCGTTCTTTGTGTGAAACTTAATTAAAAATTAGTGTAATAAAAATGTCAAAACAAGAATCCTTAATCATAGGTCGTCAACCATTAATAGAAGCGTTACAAAGTGGCCGTGCTATTGATAAAATTTTGGTGCAAACCAATGCCAATGGCGAAGTGTTATCGCAAATTAGAGCCTTAAGCAAAGAGTTTAATATTCCCATGCAAATGGTGCCTGCTGAAAAGCTGAATTACATGACCAAAGCCAATCACCAAGGCGTTATTGCATTGGCTGCATTGGTTGAATATAAAGACCTAGAAACAGTAATAAGCGAAGTGCTAGCAAAGGGCGAAAAGCCTTTGTTTATAATGTTAGATGGTATTACAGATGTGCGTAATATCGGCGCCATTGCTCGTAGTGCCTATTGCTGCGGTAGTCAAGCCATTATTATACCCGATAAAGGTGTGGGCGCATTGAACGAAGAAGCCATGAAAAGCAGTGCAGGGGCTTTAGAACATATCAATATCATTCGTGTAAATAGTTTAATTAAAGCCGTTGACACCTTGCACCAACATGGTATTTTGGTGTTTACCAGCGATATGAAAGCACGCAAAAAAGTTTACGAACTCGCTTTAACTGAGCCCTGTTGCATTATTATGGGTAACGAGGAAAAAGGTGTACAACCATACCTAGCCAAAGCGGCTGATGAATATTTTACAATACCAATGGTTACCAAGTTCGATTCGTTCAATGTATCTGTAGCCACTGGTATTATTTTGTACGAAGCCATGAAAAATAGAATGTAAACTCGCTCTAATGCGTCTTTTTTCTTTTTGGTCACCAGCTTTTGTAGTTCTTTTCATCGTCTGTTGCGTCGCACGCTTCTACGTTCAGAACATTGTTGGCTTTTATAGTAGCGCATTAGTTATAAAATATTTTTATTATATTAATAATAATGCCCTAAATTTTTCTACCTGTATTGATGACATTAATACCTGCAAACTTGGTGGTAGGGCAACCATGCGACACCGCATTGCTTTGTGATGGCTGCCCTTTACCATCGTTAAACGATCCACCTAAGCGAAAGTCATTTTTATCGGCAATGGCGGCGCAACTGTTCCAAAATTCTTGTGTGTTGCTTTGGTACGAAGCATCTTTAAACATGCCTACAATAGCACCATTTTTAATCTCGTAAGCTAGCTGACTACTAAACTGAAAATTGTAGCGCTGTTGGTCAATTGAGTAAGAATTGCGGCCCAACATATAAATACCTTTCTCGGTGTTTTTAATCATATCAGCTACTTTATCGTTGCCCGGCAATAGCGATACATTAGGCATACGCTGAAACGGTACAGCACTCCAACTTTCGGCATAACTACAACCTTGCGAAGCAGTTAGCCCAAGAATATGTGCTTGGTCGCGAATGGTTTGATAATTAACTAGAATGCCATCTTTTATAATATCCCAATTGCCACATTGCACACCATCATCATCGTAGCCAATGGTTGCAAGGCCATTGCGTTGTGTTTTGTCAGCCACAAAATTTACCAGCTTATTGCCAAAGTTAAATTTCTTGCTGCGCCATTTATCTAAGGTTAAAAAACTAGTACCTGCAAAGTTGGCTTCGTAGCCCAAAACACGGTCTAGTTCAGTAGGGTGACCAACAGATTCGTGAATGGTTAAGAAGAGATGCGATGGGTCTAAAATTAAATCGTACTTACCTGCATCTATCGATTTGGCTTTTAATTTCTCGGCTACTTGAGATGCCGCTTGACGCACATCTTCAAGCATATCGTAGCGGTTTTTATACAGGATTAAATTGCCGCTTTTCAACTTCTCGCTATCTTGTGGTATTAAATACTCGTAACCCATACCCATAGGGGCACACAGGGCATTGCGTGTTTCAAATTTACTAGTTGTTTTATCTATTTTAGTAATGGTAAAGTTTGGCCAAATTCGATGTATATCTTGGTCAATATAAGAGCCATCAGTAGAAGCAAAATACTTTTGCTCGTTTACCATAAAAATAGACGAACTCATGAAGTTTCCACCGTTCTTCAAGCCCTCGCTATTTACATTCAGTAGTAAGTCTATCTTCTCTTTAATGGGTACTTCAAAAGCATTCTTTTCTATAGGCGTTTTCCAGCTCACTTCGCCATAGCCTTTTTGTGGTGCAAGCTGTACAGGGTCGGAGAATTTAGCATTGGCTTTAGCAACGGCCACAGCACGTTCGGCGGCTTTGGCAACACCTTCTTTAGTAACATCATTGGTAGCGGCAAAACCCCAACAACCATTGGCTATTACACGTACACCCACACCAAAAGATTCTGAATTGGCTACGTTTTCTACACGCTTTTCTCTTGTAGCCACTACTTGGTTTAAGTAGCGGTTAATGCGAATATCTGCATAAGAAGCACCTTTGCTTTTAGCCGTATTTAAAGCTGCATCAGCCAATTGCTTTTTGATAGCAACATCAATATTTGGGGCTAGTAAATCGCTTGCACTTATATCGTTAGCTAGCAAATTGGTATTTGGCAACATC
>JAAFHG010000646.1 GCA_013297585.1 Chitinophagales bacterium | reverse complement strand
CTTGTAATTTGCTTTACACTCATGGTAAATACATCGTTAACATTGGCGGTTTCTAAAGTGGCAGTTACTTTTGGTGTGCCTGTAAATGATGATGGAAATGTAATTATAAAATTATTTACGCCTGCAACGCCTACAGGTAAAGCGGTTTGCCCATTTAGCATTTTGTTAATTACAGTACCTGTGCTACTTATTTGTAATGAATTTGTTTGTACAGCTCCATTTACATCTATTGCTCCTGTAAAAGTTGCGCCACCTTCGTTCCAAAATTTTAGCTTTCTATTACTACCTGTAGTACCTGCACCTATAATATCCAACGCATCGGGTGTAAAAGCTTGGTAACCTATTTTACCTGCATTGGCTTCTTTATTGGCAAAGCCTGCACCAAACTCTACCGTACTTAGCCCTTCTATTTTAGCATTGCCCATTACATGTAGTTTTGCAGAGGGGTTATTAGTGCCGATACCTATATTACCACCGTTTTTTACATACAAAGCGTTTGCGCCCGAGCCATCTTCAATGGTAAATGGAACTGCCACCCCATCTTCTGTAATATTAAAATTACCTGCTTGTACCTCTGCCTTCCATTGCTTATTACTGTTATCATTTTCTACAATGCGTATTTGGCTATTTTGTCCACGTACATAAAATGGTTCATCGTTATTAGTTTGTACATCTAGCTTTCCTAATGGGAAAGGGTTGCCAACACCTACGTTACCTGGGTTGTTGTTGTAAATGGCGTTGCCGTTAATTGTCCATCCTGTAGCTGCAAAATTGGGGTTTGTCCATATTGCATTACCATCTGCATCTGATCTTAGTATTTTATTTATACCTGCGCCAGTGGATAATTGAAATTCATTTGTTTTTACCTTACCCAACACATTTACATCACCCTCGTTAGTAACTACAAATGCATCTTGCTGTGGTGATGAGGCTAAATACGTTACAAACCTAAAATCATAATTAGGATTTACTGATGATATACCAGCACTATAGGTATTTGATTGGTTTAAAACCCAATATGCACCGTTGCTTAACCAAATGCTGTACTGCTGCCCTGCTATTAATGAAGCCCCTAGCTTAGGTGAATTTATAAAGCGCCGAGAAAAATTATTTATCTGCCAATTTGCCGCAGCAATTACCACTCCTGAAGTTACATTACCTTGATATATGCGTATTTGAACCACTCTTGTTCTAGTTGAACTATCAAAATTCAATATTACAAAATCTAAAATAGCCGTTTGCCCGGCAGTAAAAGTTTGCGCTTTAGGTATAGTAGAAGTAGTAAACTCAGCGGCAAAATTTGTTGCACCATTGAATTGATCTATTGTGGTATTTACTGCGCCTTTTACTATTTTTAATGCATTATGTGTAGCATAGCTCCCTTTAGCTTGCACTAAAATGCTATCTACAATAGTTTGCCCGTTTATATCGGCGCCGCCGTTAGCAACATTTATTTTACCGGTAAAGTTTGCGCCGCCTTCGTTAAAAAAGCTAATTTTTCTATCGGTATTTGTTGAACCAGCGCCTACAATGTCTAAAGCATCGCTAAATCTTTCATAAGCTATGATACCTGCATTTACGTTTTTGGTGGTGTCCCATGCACCAAACTCAAGCCCTTTGGATGTTTGTTTTATAACACCGGCTTCAATGGTATTGTTTTGCCAAAAAGCCAATGTATTATCAGGTTTGTTTGTTGCACTATTAGCGCTTGATGATAAGGAAATACTAAAGCTATTTATTTTTCCAACATCACCACCAAGCAAATCATACACTATCAATTTCCAAACTCCATTTGGATTTATTGTACCAGCCCCCATGGCACCAAAGGTAGCAATAGTGGTAGTAAGGCTGCTGCAATTGGCAAAACCGCCAATATATCCTATAGGTTTATAGCTACCCATAAATGGGTTTACACCCGCCGATATATAAATGGGTGCATTGTCGTCAAAAATGGTTTGTGTAAAATTATCTTGACCGTTGCCATTATTTTTTGTTAAACACAATGTATCATTGAAAGGGTTTACCAATACAATTACCAGATCGGGCGTAAAAGTATGTGTAATATCAATTTTTACTTTTATAGTATTTGAATTAATGGTACCTACAAAACCACTAACGTTTATTGTACTTATAGCAGGGCTAGCGCAATTATTATCCGTTATATTTACAACAGTATTACTATTAAAATTACTTACATTGGGTACATTTAAAATGCCACTAGG
>JAAFHG010000282.1 GCA_013297585.1 Chitinophagales bacterium | reverse complement strand
TTTTTGCTTTAAAAGGGCCCAATTTTAACGGCAATCTTTTTGCCCAACAAGCATTGGATACAGGTGCAGCCTATGTAATAGTAGACGAACCTGCTGGTTTTACCTCCGATAAAATTATTCAAACTGCTGATGCGTTAAAAACATTGCAAGATTTGGCCAAACACCACCGCAAACAATTAAACATACCGGTAATAGCCATTACGGGCAGCAATGGTAAAACAACCACTAAAGAATTATTACACCAAGTATTGGCAAGTACTTACATAACTTATACTACCAAAGGAAATTTAAACAACCATATTGGTGTACCGTTAACACTATTGTCGATAAAAAAAGATGCAGAAATAGCCATAATAGAAATGGGTGCCAACCACCAAAAAGAAATAGCTGGTTATTGTACCTATGCCCTACCCACTTATGGTGTAATTACCAATTGTGGCAAAGCTCATATGGAAGGCTTTGGTGGCGTAGAAGGCATAAAAAAAGGCAAAGGCGAATTGTATGATTTTATCAGAGAAAATAAGGGAACTATTTTTTTAATGAATGACTATGATTATTTACAAACAATGAGCCAAGGCATTGAAAACATCATTACCTATGGAACCAGCAATGCAGATTATACTGGTATTGCACATGACACAGAATTGTTACAAGTAACCATTACCAAGGGATTAGCCAATACCAATACAACCATACAAACGCAATTGGTAGGTGCATATAATTTACCCAATGTATTATTAGCAGTAGCTGCAGGAAAATATTTTAATGTACCAGAAGAAAAAATACTTGCTGCTTTAGCAAGCTATACCCCATCCAATAGCAGAAGCCAATTAATACAAAAAGACAGCAATAAAATTATTTTAGATGCCTACAATGCCAACCCTACCAGCATGAAGGCAGCTATAGATAATATGATACAACTAGATGCCACAAAAAAAGTATTGTTATTAGGTGGCATGATGGAATTAGGCGATGACAGTATTGCAGAACACAAAGCCATCATCCATTTAATTAACCAACACCAATGGCAAGTCGTGGTATTGGTAGGCGGTGATTTTAAACAAATATCCGAATCATATATTTATTTTGATACCGCAACAGAAGCAGCAACTTGGTTTACACAACAACAATTTACCAACGCTACTATACTTATTAAAGGTAGTAGAAGCATGCAAATGGAAAAGGTGTTGGGTTAGTAGTAGCTAATTTAAAAGTGAATAAAATTATTAAAATACAACTTATCTTAAAATAGTAACATTTCCTCTTGTTTGGTATTTTCTTCCAGTAATTAATGTGGCGGTAACAACATAATAGTACGTACCATCTGGTAAAGGCTTGTTGTTAAAAGCGCCTTTCCAATCATTTTTGTAATTAGTGCTTTCAAAAACTTTACTGCCATACCTATTGTACACTTGTACGGCGATATTGCTTAAGCATTGCCTAGTCTGATACAATTGCCATACATCATTTACTCCATCTCCATTTGGGGTAAAAGCAGCGTTAACTTGTAGGCAGTTGGGTAATACTTCTACCCTTATGCTTGCTGTATCTATACAGTTATACGCATTGGTGGCAGTGAGTGTATAGGTGGTACTTTCAATTGGTTGAAGTACCACTGGTTGTAAAATGGCATTGTTATTTAAATTGGTGGGTGGTTGCCATAGTACACGTACTGCGTTGTTTGATAGGGCTAATAATTGCACGGCATCGCCTGTTACGGTTTGTACAGTATTGGGTAAGCTTATATTGGGTATAGGCAATACCGTTACTTGTACCGAATCTGTTTTTGAACAAATATTGGTGCTTGCGTTTATAAAATAGGTGGTGGAGTTATTTGGCTTGGTTACTGGGCTGGCAATACTTGCATTGCTTACACTATTTATAGGCTGCCAATTATACTGGGTAGCAATACTAGTGGTTGTAAGTGTTAATGTTTGTCCAATACAAATAGCCGTATCATTAATGGTTTGTAAAGGCAATACAGGCACGGGTACATTAATAGGCAACACACTGTTACAAGTAACACCTTTTACTGTTAGCAAATGGCTACCTGGTACTACATTGGTAAAGGTGTTATTACTTTGAGTAATGCCTGCATCTAATTGGTAGGTAAACACATCACCTTGGGCTTGTACTGCAATGGTGCCATTATTTATACAATCAGCAATGGCAGTAGCGGCTAAACTAATGGCTTTGTTTTTTATTACTGTAACGGTATCATACACACTAAATGGTTGGCAGCCACCATAATTGGTTTGAACAATGTAGATGGTGGTATCTGTTGAAGGGCAAATATTGTTAAAGGAAATATTTATATTACCGGTGGCTGTATTAGAACTTGTATCTGCAATAGCAATTGAATTGCCGCCTAAGGTTAATAACTTACTATTAATAAACCTAGTAGCACTACCATTAGGAATAAATTGGTACGACTCATGAAAGGCTGTCCAAATGGTAGCATTTTTACCGGGTGCAGTAGTGGCTTTATCCCTTGCCCAATTTTGTATGCCGCAGATGGCTTTAGGTGTTTCAATAGCATAGTTAGGGCAAGTAAAATTTTCAATATTAACCTCAATTAACCCTGTACTTTCTTGCACTGCCATTTGAAAAGTGGCAAAATTGCCTTGGTTTACACATGCAGTATCTACGTAAGTTGCTAATTTATAATAGTTGAATACTATTTTTCTAAAAGGAGCAGCACCCTCTACTATATATTGTATTTTTCTATCGGGCGGGCTTGCTGGAAAAATATTAAAACCATCGGTAAACATTTGTAATGTTGTTAAAAAAGCAGCCACACCCATTATACATGACCTTGAATAAAAACATCCATTACCAGTGTTTCTACAGGGTTCATTTGAGCAATCACCGGGTAATGGCAAAGCGAACTCTGTTGGGTATAAACAATTTGCTCTTGAAATATCAAAGGAAACAATACCTACAGTTGATAAAACAAATGAATTGAAGTTACTATCGTAAAAACAGATGGGAAATGGCAAATTAAATGCCTTGCTGTAAAATGGGTTAAAACCAAAACTATAAGGGGGTACATATTGGCTTGGATACAAATCATCATAAAAAGTACTGTCCTCAAAACCATTGGGGCTATTGTAGGTATAATGTTGATAAGGTACTTGCTTAAAGGCATAATCGGTGGTACTATTCAATTTTGCTGCTTGCAGTTGAATATTTGTACAAGCATTGCCACAAGCATATACTACTCTTGGGTTTGTATTGGCTGGCAATAATAACTGAGCGGTGGATAATTTTACTACGCTTAAAAAAATAAAAACTAAATTTATTTTTAAATGGTTTAAATAGCTTGATTCATTTGAGAAATTTTTGCATGCATACTTGTTATAAAAAAATAAATGACGTTGTTGCTTTTGCATATTCAAATATAAATAAATTACTAGTTTGTATATTTATTATTTTTATAAGTATTCATGTTAAAGGGCAAATAGTTTCTACAGCAGCTAATAGTATATTTTCATTACCAGCAAGTAACTCAATTTTAACTATGCCTACAGCCACAGATGTAGTAAACATCAATGGTGGCCTACCTCTACAGGTAGTGCTTTCTACTTCACAATCCAATAATAAAAATACTACTGCACCGAGGTTATATTATAATTACAACAATACAAATATTGGTACTGCTGCATTATCATTACCAGTTTTTGGTAGCAATACTGTATGGTCAGATGATGTAAGTTTGGCACAAAATGGTAATACAGTTATTGTATATGTAACCTGTAGAGTTTTTAATACAACTAATAGCAGTATTGACATTTTTATTGCAAGAAGCGCTTGGAATGGAAGTAGCAACAGTTTTGGTAGCTTTAATACAACTTTTATTGCCAGCCGCCCAATTAATGTAACTGAAGATCCTTTTGACAGGGTAAGTATTGAGGCTCCAAAAAATCCAAATTTTTCAAATACACCTTATACTACTTTAGATATTGTATGGCAGCAAGCCGGTAATATTTATGTTAGAAAAAGCAATATGAGTTTTGCTACTGGAGCCATAGGCAATGGTGCCAATACCCTTTTATTTGTATCAAATTCTTTACAATATCCTGGTGTATTTAGCTGCCCCGATGTGGTACGCTTAACCAACGACCATAGAACCATTAGTGTATTGTATAAATATGCCAATACCCAATCTATTTTAATTACAATGGATGAAGATTTACTGTTGTCAGGGCTTGGTATTTACAATACTGATGTTATAAACGCATATACTATTACCAATGCCAATAAACTTTTAAGAACCCCCAGGGTAGATATGCCTACCAAATATTATTACGCTGTATGCTTTAATGAATATGATATAAGTACCAAAAAATCAAATATTATAGTAGTGGCCAATCCGCAAGGTGCTGTACCAACTGTACTGCCTGTTATAAATAGTGAGTTGGAAACTAGTTGTACAAACAACAGTAATTATAAACTTACTGGTTTTCCGGCCATTAAATTTACTACCCCTAAAGATGTTGGTAATGCCCAAGGTAATTATGTATTTGAAGTGGTTTGGCAACAAGTGGCTTGTAGTGGTAGCAATTTTTGCACCATTAATGCCATTGCTAAAAGGTTTACTTGGAGCAGAACTACATTGGCCATTACGCAACCTGCTCCTATTGGCAACCAATTTTTGCACATCAATCAAAGCCTTACACTCAATTCTTTTTTCCCTTGCATTGCTGCTTTACCCAATAGCTGTGAAAATTTTTATGCTTTTGGTATTATGGATAAAATTACTAGTGCCAACGGTAAAATAGGGTATAAAAAAACCAATTGTAGTGGCAACAGCCTTCGCCAATCACCGAGCATAACAATAGCCAATAATAAAAAAGAAAAGGTATATATGTATCCAAACCCTGTACATGATGCTTTGGTAGTTCAATTAAATAATGTACACAACCAATTGGTACACCTTCAGTTTATAAATATGCTAGGCCTATTAATAAAAGAATATACGCAACAAGCCATTAATAAGTTAACTATTCCAGTTACAAATTTGCCTTCTGGTAATTATGTAGTTAAAATAGCCATGGGCAATGACCCCATTATGATAAAAAAAGTATTGGTACAACACCCTTATTGATAATGGAAATACCTAATAATTTATAAAAGCTCAATAAAAAAAGCTTTTTGCTGGTTTTAAATAAATGCCTTTCTTTACAAGTACATCTGCACAAATAAAAGCCAAAGAAAAAATATACTATAGTATAATAGAATATATATCCCGTAGATAAATTGAGACAACCTAACTCAGTTGAACAATAGCAAAATCCTCAATAAATATTAGCAATTATTTTACCGTCCATTCTAAAAAGGTGTATAGGTAAACAACAATAACCCTACATACTATCTAAAAACATTTGTAACTCGGCATCGGTTTTAAATAGTACATCCCGTACTTTGCTACCTTGGTTGGGGCCAACAATGCCTGCTGCTTCTAGTTGGTCCATTAAACGGCCTGCTCTATTGTAGCCTAACTTCATGCGACGTTGTAATAAACTCGTACT
>JAAFHG010000094.1:9064-10523 GCA_013297585.1 Chitinophagales bacterium | reverse complement strand
ATAGGTACAAGAGATATACCAATCAAGTTAGCGAATGCCGTAGCCATACAAGCAAAACAAGCATTGGCAGATGGTAGTTTATTACATGCCGTTACACCAGTTACTAAAGACCTGATAAAGTTTTGGTTTTTGCCCCCTTACACCGAAACCAGACCCATCAACTTTCACGAAGGGCAGCAGCAAAGCATCTTAAACGTTATATATCTGCATGAAGTGTTAGGGCTAAGAACAGTTAAAGATTTTTACCTAACAATAGCACCTGATTTGTTGGCTGAAATGAATGCAGCAGAACTGGCTAAAACAAAATATGAAATACCCAAGTATGCCATTAAAATGGCTACTGGCACTGGTAAAACATGGGTGATGCACGCCTTATTAATTTGGCAATTATTGAACGCTAAATACGAGGAAGTTAAAACAGGCAATTACACCAAAAATTTTCTATTGGTGGCACCTGGCTTAATAGTGTATGAACGCATTTTGGATGCTTATCTTGGTAAAGAAAACAGCAATCAACAAAGGGTATTTGAGCAAAGCGATTTTTACAAGTTTCAGGACTTGTTTATACCACAGGCTTATAAAGAAGATGTATTTGGTTTCATTCAAAACAATGTGGTAAAGAAAGATGAAATAGGTTCTAAAATTACAGGCGAAGGTATTATAGCCATTACCAACTGGCATTTGTTTATGGGTGGTAATGATGAAGTAGAAGACATGGAAGCATCAGCTTTGGACAATCCTGCCAATGTAATAAAAGACTTGTTTCCCATATTGCCCGGCACAAGTGGTGGCAACGATTTAAGCACATTGGACAATCAATATTTACGTGGTGCCGAATTGGATTATTTGGCAGCCCTAAAAGATTTGATGGTAATGAATGATGAAGCCCATCACATTCACGAAAACAAATCTTATGGCGAAGTGGAAGAGGTAGAATGGCAAAAGGGCTTAAATAAGATTGCAGAAAACAAAGGCAGCTCTTTTATTCAAGTTGACTTTTCTGCAACGCCTTATGATGTTACAGGTAGTGGGCAAACAAGAACCAAACATTATTTCCCCCACATTATTTCAGATTTTGATTTAAAAGTAGCTATACGCAAGGGTTTGGTTAAAACCATTGTGATAGATAAACGAAAGGAATTAACCCAGTTACCACCATTGGATTTTGGTGCTGTAAGAGATGCCAACAAAAAAGTAATTGGTTTGAGTGATGGGCAAATATTAATGTTACGGGCAGGCTTAACCAAGTTAAAAATATTGGAAAAGCACTTTACAGAATTTTCACAAAACAAAGATGGCGTTTCAGATAAGCATCCAAAAATGTTAGTGGTTTGTGAGGATACAACTGTAAGCCCATTTGTAGAAAACTTTTTAATTACCGAAGGTTTACATGCAGATGATGTTACAAGGGTAGATAGCAATAGAAGTGGCGAAATACCAAAAAGTGAATGGCAAGTGG
>JAAFHG010000094.1:0-9054 GCA_013297585.1 Chitinophagales bacterium | reverse complement strand
ACGAGAAGGTTTTGACGTAAATAATATTTGTGTTATCGTGCCACTAAGGGCAACTACTGCACCTATTTTATTGGAGCAAACCATTGGTAGAGGCTTACGCTTGATGTGGCGTGAAAAAGATTACGAAGACATAAAAATAGAGAGCAGAAGAAACCTGTTAGAAAAGAAAATAGAGCCTGCCTCATTCATTGACATTCTCATCATTGTAGAGCATCCTGCGTTTATTGCGTTTTACGATGAACTATTAGCGGAAGGCTTGGCTGGTGAAATTGATGATGACCCAGAAACAGGTGGGCAAGTTTTAGGCGACCTTATTACAGTTGGTTTAAAAGAAAATTATGAGGACTAT
The DNA here is from genome assembly GCA_013297585.1 of Chitinophagales bacterium. Lineage (GTDB taxonomy): Bacteria > Bacteroidota > Bacteroidia > Chitinophagales > Chitinophagaceae > Parasediminibacterium. The sequence goes on along the minus strand of JAAFHG010000094.1, from coordinate 8,705 downwards.
GATATTTTATTACCTTTTATTATGCAGGAAGCACAGGAAGAATTGACCCCCGGCAATATTTCAATTGATGCATTACAACCCTTCGTAGCATATGATTTGATGCAACTGAAAAAGATATTGGCAAATGATGGTGAAGCATTTTACTCAGAAGAATTAACTGTTAAAACAAGGTTTGGAAATTACGTTGTTTCTGCGAGTTTGTTTACTGCACAAAGCTATAATGAGTACCTACAAAAGTTGCTGCATACAGTAACCAACAGAATGGAAAGAGTAAGTGAGAGAAAAACAAAACCAATGCCTGTAATGCAGATAAACCAAGTACAGGTAATACAGTTGTTGGATAAATTTATTAGGGAGAAACTGTTTGGCCAATTATTCAATCCATTTGAAGAGAGCAACTACAAAATTTTATTAGCACAAAATGGCATTGTAACAGACCATATTGTAAAAGAAATAGGCAAAGCTGTTTTTGAGATGCAGCAGCATGTGGATGTTACAGAAGCAGAGGTAAAAAAAGTTGGGTTCTCGCAAGTACCAGAAATAAAAATGAGGCAGAAATATGCTTTAGATATTACTAAAACCATCTACACCCACTTGGCTTACCCATCTAACAAAGGGTTGTTTGAAAAGGAATTTATGTTGTATGCAGATAGTGATAGTGAAGTAATCAGTTTCTTAAAAATAAATGAGCACCAGCATCCATTTGTGTTTATAACTTATATCAGAAACGATGGGTTATTGTCATTGTACCATCCTGATTTTATTTTGGTTACTAAACAAAAAGTGTATGTAATTGAAACCAAAGGACAGGATAAAATAAAAGATGAAAACGTAAAACAAAAACAGTTGGCTACATTGGCATGGTGCAGTAAGATTAACAAAGTTTCACCCGATAATAGAATGGGCAAAACATGGGAATATATTTTACTAAGCGAAAATCATTTTTATAGCTATCAAACCAACGGTGCAACCATCACAGAAATTTGTGAGTTGGCTAAGGTTTCTGAAGCTAATGTAAAAGGAATGTTATTGTAACTCTAATGTAATTCTGGCTCTTCGGGATATTCGTTTGTTTCATGAGAAGTAAAGCCAAAGCGAATATTTATTTGTAATAAGCAATATGTTTGGCATGTAATATGTTTTGAGCTTTTTTTAATAGTATTATCAAATAATTACAAAAAAGCCGCTCTTTTAAAGCGGCCTCTGATATAATAATTCCCTTTAGGGCTAGGGCTTTAATTCACCAACCATTTCTACTGGTACTACCCAAGCATCAAATTCTTCTGGGGTTAAGTAGCCAAGTGCCACAGCAGTTTCTTTTAATGTACTGTGATTTTTATGGGCTGTTTGTGCTATTTCAGCAGCTTTATAATAACCAATTTTGGTGTTTAAAGCCGTTACTAGCATCAAGCTATTATCTACGTGTTTTTTAATATTGGCTTCTAATGGTTCTATACCTACGGCACACTTGTCGTTAAATGATACACAACCTTCGCCTATTAATCTTGCACTATGTAGGAAGTTGTAAATCATCATTGGCTTAAACACGTTCAATTCAAAATGCCCCATACTACCGCCAATATTTATCGCCACATCGTTACCCATTACTTGCGCTGCAATCATGGTTAATGCTTCGCATTGTGTAGGGTTTACTTTACCTGGCATAATAGAACTTCCTGGCTCGTTATCTGGAATAAATAATTCGCCAATACCGCTACGAGGGCCGCTAGATAGCATGCGTATATCATTCGCAATTTTCATTAAGCTCACAGCTACCGTTTTTAATGCACCATGACTTTCTACAACTGCATCGTGTGCAGCTAAAGCTTCAAATTTGTTTTCTGCCGTAATAAATGGCAAGCCTGTTAATGTTGCAATATGCTTGGCTACGTTTTCGCTGTAACCCTTTGGTGTATTGATACCTGTACCCACAGCAGTACCACCAAGTGCTAGTTCACTTAAATGTTCAAGTGTATTTTTAATAGCCTTTAAACCGTGATTTAATTGGCTTACATAACCACTTAATTCTTGCCCTACAGTTAGTGGTGTTGCATCCATAAAATGGGTACGACCAATTTTTACCACATGCATAAACTGCTTGCTTTTGGCTTGCAATGTGTCACGCAATTTTTCTATACCGGGAATGGTTACTTCAGTTAATATTTTGTAGGCTGCAATGTGCATTGCTGTAGGAAACGTATCGTTGCTAGATTGAGATTTGTTAACATCATCATTTGGATGAACAAATTTTTCTTTATCAGTTAATGCACCGCCTTTAATAAGGTGTGCACGGTAAGCAACTACTTCATTTACGTTCATATTGCTTTGTGTACCGCTACCTGTTTGCCATACTACTAATGGAAAGTACGCATCAAGTTTACCTTCTAAAATTTCGTCACAAACTTGACCAATTAAATCAGACTTTTCTTGAGATAAAACACCTGCATCAAAATTGGTAAGTGCGGCTGCTTTTTTCAAGTAAGCAAATGCCTTAATAATTTCTTTAGGCATTTTGTTGGTGTCTTGTGCAATTTTAAAATTCTCAATACTGCGTTGGGTTTGTGCGCCCCACAACACATCAGCAGGTACTTTTACTTCGCCCATGGTGTCTTTCTCAATACGGTAGTCCATTTTTATTAATTTGAGATTTATAATTTGAAAATATGACGCAAATTTGAAGCAATTGTATGAAATAGAAGAATTAAAATAGTGATTGCATGCCCCGATAGCTATCGGGATACACGAATAGTGATGAGATAAAAATAAATACATAGCAAGATAGTTAAGCAAAAGTTACATAGTTATTATCTATGTTTTCTTAATTCTTACCTACGTTACTATGTATTAAAAACTACGCTTTAATAAAAGCTGAATAAAGTTATAACCGATGCGAGGTGTGACACATACAGTGTTTAATAGTAGTACTACTGCTGGTTATCAAAAAATTTCTCTTTTACCTTACTGGCAAATCTGTAAAAGTGAAATTAATGCGCTCACCATTGGCACTAGAATTTACGGTTGCTACCCCCGTGCCAGTTATCTTATTATTGGCATTAGCGGTAACGGTAAGTGCACCAGCAAAAGACGTTAAAATACCAGAAGTTGATGGCCTTATATAGGCTAAGGCATTGCCACTTGTAGTAAAAGGGTAATTGGCTACTGCGAGGCTAGTAAGGTTAATTTCGAAAAAATATTTAGATGTGCTTGCGCCTTTGTAAACAAAAATGGTTTTGTACTGATTAGAAGCGTAGGCAGAATCGCAATTATAGGTAACATTATTATCCACCCAAGTAAAGGTGTTGCCACCGCTTGCAGTGCTGCTGCCATTGGTTGTTGTAGCCGCATCTTTGGTGCAAGCAAATAAGGTGGTTGCAATAAAAGCAACTATTAGTAATTGTTTCATGTTGTTGTATATTATATTTTTATAATTTATACATAATGTTTTTTTGTGACTATTTACTAAAATTATAAGCCACTAGTTTTTTATTACCATCTTTATAGAATAAAATATTATCTATTTCGTCAAACAGATAGTCTGGTTTTTTATCGTCTAAAACTACTTTGCCATCTACTTTGCCCGTTTGTTTGTTTACACGAACTAAGCCTACGCCACTATCGTCGGTAGTTGTAACTTTTGTGAGTATCAGTTTATAATTTTTAGCATTGGCGCTAGCTTTAAAACGTTTTGACATATCGCTCATAGCAGCACTAGCTACATTACTCCATCTATCTGCACGTTCCATACCGTTTTTGTAGCTGCTTGTACCATAGCCAGAAGCACCTGCTTGGTAACCCTCTGATGCGCTAGCAGCCATACTTACGCCCATAGCTGCTATGTTCATAATTTTACCAAACGTACTTATGCCTGGTGCTGGGTGGTATGCATGATATACTAACTTTCCAGCATAATCTATCATAGCTACATTTTGATCGGATGTAACCACAATACCATTATCCATTAACTCAATGGTTCTGAAAATTTCATCTTTACCAAACTTTTTGCTTGCAAATTCTTTGTGATTGCCATTGGTATTGTTCACTTCGTAAATACTATTATCGGCAATAAAATAGGTTAGGTCGCCTTTATCTAAACCTAAACCGCCTGATGCGTATTTGATAGATTTTGGCCATTGTTCTTTGCCAGTATTTAAGTCTAGAATATTGCATTCTTGGTTGGTTCTGTACAATAAACCTACGTTGTCTATGATGCGTAAATCTAGAATAAAGCCATCTACTTTTAAGGGTGATGCGGTTAGCGATTTGCCAGAAATAATATCTACTACGCTTACCATATTTCTACCATTTTGCTTAGCAGCACCAACTGCTAGTTTAGTACCAGTAAGTTTAATACTACTAATACGCCCTGCAATTTTTAAAGGCTCTGCCCACTTTGCATTACCAGTAGCATAGTCAAATAGCATAAGCTCAGATTTTTTATCATCTGTAGCCACCAATATGCCATTGTCATCAAACAACACATTGGCAATTGGGTCGTCTAACTTGGTTTTAGGCCAAGTAATATTACCAGTTGCAATATCAATGGCTGTAATGGTTTGTGTATTATAATAGTAAGCCACTTTATCGTTGAGTGTTACGAATTTGCCAAACACAGTAGATACTGCCGCAGCCATGGTTTCTTTCATAGATGCTTTTTTACTGTCATCGTTAGCTTGGGTACTTTCTTTATCATCGCTAACTACTTTTTGACCAGCTAATGGGATGTCTGTTTTTGTATCGTAATCAATTTTCCATTGTAAAGCACCCGTTGTAGCGTCTAGCTTGTATAATCGTCTGTTAGTGGCAATAATAATTGAGTTATTGGTATACAAAGGATCGGCTACCATTTGCTCAGTTATTTTTTCAAATACGCTATTAATAGTCCAAGTAGCCTGCCCATTTAGTAAGTTTACAAGCATTAAAGCGACACCTTTATTGTTTTGCCCTGCAAATAGTAAAGCACCCAAATTTGGTATTGGTAAGCGCTTTGTAACGTACGAAAGACCAAGTTCTTTAGTATTGCACACTACTTTACCTTGGCTAATATCTACTATGTTTTGCTTCATATTAAAAACACTACCCTCTAATATGGCAATGTATGGCGAGCCTTTAATACCATTATAATTGGCTTTGCTCACTTTGGCAAATTGATCGAGTTTCCAATTCTCTTTGCCAGTTACAGGGTCTAGGCTGTAAAGCGCATCATCGGTAGAAACGATAACTGTACCCAAACTAGTAAGATTGAACCAGTTAATTTCTCTATCGAAACCAATATTCCAAGCTTGTGTTTTTGAGGGTGAGTTATCGCTCACTGTATTTGTTACCTCATCATTTTTAGTTGCTGGGGTAGTAGATTGTTCTGGTGTATCGGTTGTTTTTTTCTTTTTTAAAAGATTGCCAAACTGTGCATGGCTAGTAGCTGATGTACTTAGCAACAACGCTACATACAATAATTTACGTTTCATTTAATGGTTGTTTTATTTACTGCGTGAAATTGCAGTTTGTACAACGCTGTACAATACCGTTAGCACGGTATAAAACCCAACCCTAAGGAGAATGATTCTTGGAAGTATTTCAATAAATAACTGCCAACTTAATCAAGAATAAAAGGATTATGTGTATAATAGACGATAAGTTTTTTAGAAACTGTACTCTTTAAGGAAATCTAGATGCGTTTGCCCCTTTTAAGCCTTTTCGATTTATAAAAAGTGGCTTGTGCAAATTGTCATATTCAAATAATACTGTAGCTAAACAATACCTAAATACCTTTTACAATTTCTCATAAATCTCAACTTCTATAATACTCAATCTACCTTTTGCATTGGCATCATTTCTTGCTACACCATCATCTAGCTTTTTACCATTTACTTCTACCGTGTTATCTTGTTTTATGTTAGCATTACCAGCTAGTTCTATACGTACTTTTTTACCTTTTGTAGACTTGCAAGCTGCGGTAAAATACCCAAGGTTAGCGGTGGTAGTACCGTTAAATACCAACGCACCATCTACATAAATTTTTAATGGATAAAAACGCGTTCTAAAATTATTCAACTTCAAAGCCACTTCACTAATAATCGCTTCTTTTTCAAGCTCATATTCTATCCATGCGGTAGTAGCATTGCCATCATTTACCCAATCGCTTTGCTCATTATCATCATAGCTTTTGTAGGCACTATCGCTATTGCTGCCTGCTGTTGCTTTTACAATAGTCAGCGCTTTTCTTGATACAACAAAAGAAGGCGTTATTGGTGTTGCACCTCTTTTTAAATTACTTGACAAGCCATCAGCAGGCAGCCATTTACTCAAGCCATTTGTTACAGCTATAGGTAACGATGTAAGTGTTAAGCTTCTACTTTTCAATCCTTCAGCACTTGCAGTAATAATAATATTGCCAGCCTGACTAGTACTTCTTACAAAAGCTCTGTTTACACCACATTCTACAGGCAATTGTTTTGATAGAATATAATTGTCTGGCCCTTGCGCCATACCGCCCCGCCAAATGCCATTACCACTAATATCAAAGTTGACTGTATTTAATGCGGTAGGGCAACGCTTACCTTTTGCATCCACCACTTCAAACTCAATTAATGCAAGGTCTTGCCCATTAGCTATTAAACCTTTAAGGCTAGTAATAGCTTTTAATTTTATGGCAAATGGTTCGCCTGCTGTAGTAATTGTATCGGCACAAAGGACTTTATTGTTTTTGTCAAAACCTGTAGCAGAAATAGTTCCAGCTTGGTAAGTGATGTTGTTAAATGTGTATAAAAATCTGTTTGATTGTACACCAAAGCCCATTGATTTACCATTAATCTTTAGCTCAACTTTATCAGCAGATGAAATAACATAAATATCTTTTACTACCGACTTATCATAATTCCAATGGCCTATGATATGAATACCCGGATGCTCAACATCAACCCAGCCATCCCACATAATTTTATTAGCGTAGTAATTATCTTTAATAATGCGCATAGCATCTACCTCACCGCTGCGTCTAAAATTTTCAGCGCCACGATGGTGTGTATTGCTTTCGCTAAATACAATATTAACGCCACCACCATTTACTCTTTTACCTGTACCTGGTCTTTCATGCCAATACTCGTACCAGCGTACAATATTTTCAATAGCATGGCTATCTTGGTTTCTATTGTAAGCACTTGCATCCTGACTGTTATGTAATGGGCCATCACCATCTTTGTGGTAAGGCGGTGTAAAAGCATCCCAATATTTTCGCAAGCCTTCATCACGAGAATATTCCATTTGCCATAAAGGCTTAGCTGCGCTTTTATTAATGTACAACATTTCGCCACCGTATTCTGCCTCTTTACTATTTAGCATATTTCTAGAACCAATGGCTCTACCACCATGTGCATCGTATGTATCTCTAATGGCTTTCATTTCAGCCATATGCTTTTCACTTATTTGATTATTACCACACTCATAAAAAATGATACTCGGGTTATTGCGGTTGTAAATAATGGCATCACGCATTACTTCTTTTCGTTGTTCCCATCGTCTACCATCAACATCCTTTTCGCTGTCGCCTGCTGGCATGGCTTGCATAAGGCCAACTCTATCGCAGCTTTCAACATCTTGTTTCCAAGGGGTTACGTGCATCCAACGCACCAAGTTGGCATTACCATCTACCATTAGTTGATTGCTGTAATCGCTTACCCAAGCAGGTACTGCATTACCTACCGCTGGCCATTCATTAGTAGTACGTTGTGCGTAACCATGTACTTGTATCACTCTATCATTTAACCAAAGTGCGCCATTTTTAAATTCAGTTTTTCTAAAGCCAATTTTAGTATTAACGACATCAACAATTCTATTATCAATTTTTAATACAGTTTGAACTGTATACAAGTAACCGTAGCCCCATGACCAAAAATTAAGTTCTCGAAAATTTGATGACGCTTCAAGAGTACCAATAGCATCAGGTTTTAACTGGACAGCACTCCCTTTAAATACTTTTATAATATCACCTAACATGTCTAAAATAGCTACTTCAAAAGTGACATTCTGCTCTTGCTTAGTATCATTTTTGATTTGAGATATTGTATGAATAGTAGCAGACTTTTGAGGAATATTGAAATTGTCGGCATAAACATATACACCTGTAGTACCTAGATTGCTATATAGTGGCAAAGTTTGGTAAACAGGATTGGTAATATGTAAGAACACGTTTCTATTAATGCCGCCATAATTCGCATAGAAGTTTTTATCGTTCCATTGGAAGCCACTTTTACTTGCTATTTCATGATAATTCCAAGCGTTATCAATTCTGGCAGCAATAATATTGTCTTCGCCAAATTTTACAACGTCAGTAATATCAAAACCAAATGCCATGACACCATTTTCGCTAAGGCCAATAGACTTGCCATTCAAGAAAAATTCACCAGCTTGACGGATGCCTTCAAATTCAAGAAATACTTTTTGCCCTTTTTGAGAAGCCTCTATCCTAAAGTGTTTACGATACCAAGCAATACCAGTTCGCAACTCATCAATAGATACTTTAAAAGCATCGTCCTCGTTCCATGCATAAGGTAGCGTTACAGCTTTCCAATTGGCATCATTAAAGTGAGGCTTTTCAGCACCAACAGTATCGCCAATAGCCACTTTCCAACCATTGTTGAAGTTGAACTTTTGACGTTGCTGCGCAAATAGATTACTGATAAAAAGTATTGCCAAAAAGGAAGCAAATAGTT
>JAAFHG010000043.1 GCA_013297585.1 Chitinophagales bacterium | reverse complement strand
CTCTTCCGATCTGGTACGATATACGTTTAAATATTGTATAGCGGCTTGCTGCCAAGTAAATTGACTAGCCCATTCTTTAATTGCTCTTTGTGGTTTTTGTGCTTGGTAATGTGCCAAACTGTTAAACAAAGTTTGCTGCATAGTTACCGGCTCAAAATTTGGAAAATAATACGCATGTGGCCCACCAATTTCTGGCAAAGAAGTATGCGTAGATAAAATAACTGGCTTACCAAAATGCATGGCTTCTATTACAGGTAAGCCAAAACCTTCGGCAATAGATGGAAATACAAAAGCCTCGCAATTCTGATAGTACCAATACTTTTCAGCTTCGCTAATAGCGCCTGTAAATACCAATCTATCTGCAACACCCAATTGCCTTGCATTATCTATTATTTGTTGCTGATAAGCGGCAATTTGTGTTATACCACTAATAATCAGTTGGTAATTATTATTTACTAATAAAGCCGGCAATACATGAAAATTCTTTTTTTCAGCAATAGTACCAATGCTATATAAAAATGGCTGCGTTGCAATATTAGCAGGCTTCTCTGCAATAATAGCATCAGAGATATTGCAGCCGTTGTATATGACAGAAATGGGCTTCTGCTTTATATTCAAATGCTTTTTTACATCATCTAATACAAAGTTTGAGATAGCCACTACATGCGATGAAGCATCAATTTTTTGCTGTAAATCTTTAAGATATTTACGTTTTTTATTACTAGACTTTCCGCCTTCATGCATAAAATTTAAGTCATGAATAGTAAGCACAGACTTTATACGACTTGCTGAAGGATTATACATTGTACCTTGGTAAGTTTTACTCCAAATATCAAACTTGCCACTTAGCGGCATTAGAAATTTGTGCAAGCTATGCTGATGTATGTATTTTACATTATTACCAAAAATGCCATGTTCACTGTTTCTAACATAAAAGTAAAGCTCCTCTTTAGAAGAATCAGCAATTGCGGCTAAAGCATTCCCCAACTGCAAACAATAGTGATACAATCCTGTATTAGGATATTTCATTCGCTCACAGTCAATAATAATTTTTTTAGGGCTGTTGGTCATTTAAAGTTGCTTGTAAAGCGTAACAAAAATTATTAATCGGCGTAAAATTGGTTTTATATCCTAGTTCAACTAAAAAGCGATTAAAGTATTGAACATTGTTTTTATTATCATCCACATCATGTACTTCAATTTCCATGTGATTTATTCTGCGAATATATTTTGGCTTAGTATTGTAAATAATATCGTACTCGCTCCCCTCACAATCCATTTTTAGCAAATCAATGTTTGGTAAATTGATGTCATCTAAAATTTCCGTTAAGGTAATTGATGGGATATGAATTTTCTTGGTATTACTTTTATTAAATCCATCAAAAATTGAAGCGACCACTTGATTATCATCTGTGTCTTCCATAAATAGGTCTAGGCCATTTACAGGCAAACCAGTAACTGCTTTTTGATAGAGCAACACATTTTGGTGCAAACTATTGTCAGTAACAATTTTCTTAATTACTGCAACATTACTTGGTATGGGCTCGTAGGCAAATATTTTTGCTTGCTGCATTTTTGAAAGCAGTAATACATCAAAGAATCCAGCATTAGCACCTATATCAATAATTACTGGCTTTGAGGGTAATTTTTTTATAAGGTTTTTAATGTCGTAAACATCTATCATAAAAAGCTCCTTAAACACTTGATATAAACTTTCAGGAACATCAAATGCAATAGCATTGGGCTTAGTAACAAAATGAAGGGAGCGATTTTTCCTACTGCTTTTATTGAAAAAATACTCGTTGTAATTCGTAACATTATTAATAAGCGCTAAATATCTTGCAAAACCTTTTTTGGGCATATTTGAATATGATTGTAATGGTTATTTACAGCAGCAAATGTAGTTTATGCTATATGTTCAATAAAATTAAACAAATTAAACGAACCTGCCTTGTGTGCGGCAATAATAGCTGTTTTTAGTTGCTGTTTATTAATGTTTTTCATGCGCTGTTGCTGAATAATTTGGTACGCTCTTTCTGCCAATAACCAGTATTTTTTATCAGACTCAGTTAATTGCTGTAAATGCTTTTGAATACCATTTACTAGCTCATCTATACCTTGCTTTTGCGAAGCAACCGTTTTTATAATGGGTGCTTGCCATTTAGCATTGTGATAGGTAGGTGCTAATAACTGTCGCAGATTATGTACAAAACTATCTGCATCAGGTCGGTCGCTTTTGTTTACCACAAATATGTCGGCTATTTCCATTAAGCCTGCCTTCATGGTTTGCACTTCATCACCACTTTCTGGCACCACTACCACCACTGTTGTATCAGCTAGACCAGCAATTTCTATTTCACTTTGCCCCACACCTACTGTTTCTACAATAATATAATCGAAACCAGCCGCTTGCATCACACTCATAATCTCAATAATGTGAGGATGTAAACCACCTAAAGAACCACGAGTAGCCAAGGATCGAATAAACACATTGGGATGATTGTACCAATTGCTCATACGTATTCTATCGCCAAGCAAAGCCCCTAAGTTAAACGGTGATGAAGGATCTACACATAACACACCAACACGTTTGTTGTCAGCCACAAAAGCTTCAATTAACGCATCGGTTAATGTGCTTTTACCCGCACCGGGCGCACCTGTAATACCAATAATCGCCGTGGCTTCTGTATTAGGCAGCTTCGCTAAAAATTCATTGTAACCAGTTGCTTCATTTTCTACCAAAGAAATACAACGAGCCAAAGCTTTAAAATTGTGCTGCTGTATTTGTTGTAGTAATTGAGACCACATTTAGTGAAAAGTGAATTGTGAAAAGTCAAAAAAATCAAAAGTCGAAAGTCGTATTAATAATCTTACGTTTTTTAGCGATTCACGACTTCTATTTTAATACCTTATAATTTCTAAAGTCAAATGGCCTAATGCCTGTTAATTTTTCAAAATAGTATAAGAACTTGTCTTTAAATGAAAACTTCTTTTTGGTAACATCTAGTTCTACCTGCCAATTCTTTCTTACCAATCTATCTGCCATTGGTGCAGGATGCGTACCTGTGAATTTTTCAAGCGAATCGTACTCGTTAAAATTATAAAAATCTGGTTGCGCATTATTCTTTTTTAGCGATTCATCATCATGCCAAAAGCGACTAACGTCTTTCTGCTTTTTCATCATTTGCTCAGGGCTTTTTACCCAACCATAGTGATAGATATAAGCGTCAATAGGCTTAACATTAATCTTTGTGTCGCCTATTCTAAAACCTTGTGCGTCTTTATACGATTGTATCTTTTTATCGTTGCGAATAATACGTACTTCGTGGCTATACCATTTTCTACTATCGCCTACATAATCGTATGTACCATAAAAGTGCAAATACTTAAACAGTAAGCCTTCTACACGTTTATCATCTTTATAGAGTTTACAAGCATCAAGTATGTTTTGATGGTATCTTTCATGCACAGCCTCATCACCTTGAATATAAAATGCCCAAGTACTTTCTGGATCAATCAATTCAAAAGCTTTATTGGTTTCTACTGCCAAAACAGTACCGCCGCTGCGCAAATTTTTATCCCAAACAGAGTGATGAATTTTTATTTTAGGGCTATTGATAGATTGAATTAATGCTTGTGTAGCATCATCACAATCGCCTATTAACACCACCATTTCATCTACCACAGGCAATATAGAAGTGATGGCTTCAACAATTGGATAATCGTTTTGCACTGCGTTTTTTATAATGGTAAAGCCTGAAATTTTCATCCACAAATTGTATTACTTGGGCGTAAAGAACCGAAAACTTTTCCATTGCCGAACCGAATGCTGTTTGAAACGTTGAAATTATTAATTTGCTCAACTATCTATGACCAATTTCATCCCCATATTTCCATTAGGTATTGTTGTGTATCCTGGCGAACAATTGAACCTACACATTTTTGAACCTCGCTACAAACAATTAATCACCGATTGCTTTGCCGAGGCAAAACCATTTGGCATACCTACCGTGCTAGACAATGGCATAAACGAGCTTGGTACGCTGCTAGAAATTACAGAAATAGTAGAAGTACATGCTGATGGCAAAATGGATATTCGTACCAAGGGCACACGCATTTTTAAAATACTAGAAACCATCAAAAGCTTACCAGATAAGCTGTACAGCGGCGCAATAGTTACCTATCCTGCAAATGACGAACGATTGAAAACTGCGATGATGGCTACTATTATTGCAGATATAAGACAGCTACACAAGTTGCTTAAAGTGCAAAAAGATTTTAAAAAGCCTGATGATGTATTAACGAGTTACGATGTAGCACACCATGCTGGGCTTACAGTAAAAGAAGAATACGAATTGCTTGGTTTGTGGCGTGAAGACCAACGATTAGAATATTTAAAACGCCATTTAGCTAAAGTATTACCAATGGTTGCTGGCATAGAAAACTTAAAAGACAAAATAAAACTCAACGGGCATTTTAGAGAGTTGAAGGGATTTAATTTATAAGAAATCGAGAATCGGTAATAAGCGAAAATCGGTAGTTCTGGCGCTTCATCGATTACTAACGATTAACGCTGGCTCTCACTCACAATTCTTACACACACCACTTACCACAACATCTGTTTGTTTTTGGGTAAAGCCTTCTGGTAAGTTTACCGATGGTATGGTTACATGGTCTAGGCAATAGGTGGTATCGCAGCTATCACAAATAAAGTGCACATGGTTATCGTGATGGTGACCAGCGCTACAATCATCTTTACACAAAGCATACAATACACTATTATCAGCAGTAGGTATGGTGTGTATAATGCCTTTATCTACAAAGGTTTGTAAGGTTCTATAAATGGTTACTCTATCAAACTGTGCAGATGATTTCTTTTCAATATCAGCATGTGCCAAAGCGCCTTTGCTCAGCTTAAAAAGTTCTAAAATACTCTTTCTACTGTCTGTAATGCTTAAGTTATTCGCCTTTAAAATATCTGCAACCGTAGTAGCCATAGTTAATTATGGATTGTTGTTAAAAATACCATTTACAAAATTACCTTTTCCCGCTTTTTCTTTTAATAAGGCAGCAATATCTTCTTTCAGTTTTTCTATTTCGTTAGGTTTTAAACCATCGTATACTTGCCCACGTACCTGACCATTTTTATCTACCAAGGCAAAAAACTGTGTATGAATAAACTGGTCTTGAATTCTATCAAGCGAGTTTTTAGGGTCATCTAGCAAGTAACTACTGCGAGCCTGCAAGTACAAACTGTCTTTTCTACCCGTTAAAAAAGTCCACTTTTTAGTATCTACTTTCATGCTATCAGCATACCATTTCATGCGTGGCACACTGTCAGTTTCAGGGTCGCAACTATGCGATACAATTAGAAAATCGGGCTCAGTTTTAAACTGCTCGTAAATGCCTTTCATGTTTGTATTCATCTTTGGGCAAATACCTTTACACGATGTAAAAAAATACTCAACTACACTTACCTTACCCAACATTTCACGTTCTGTAAAGTCTAAATTATCTTGATTTTTAAAACTAAAAGGCTTTACATAGCTAATAATATTCAACTTTGTTTTCCAAGCATCAGTACCTTTAAACAGAAAAAACCAAAAACCTAGTACCAACACCACAAAAAATCCTAGATATATCAATACCTTCTTGCTCATTGCTATTTTTTTACGTTGCAAACTTACTAATGTGCTTTGGCAATTGCCTTAGCATTTTTTATAGAAACAAATAATTTGCAACTTTGTTGCACATTACTACTTTTGCACTAATGAATTTTAAAATCAATTGGGACGCACTGGGTATTTCTGCATCTATTGCTTGCGCTATTCACTGTGCGTTGCTGCCGCTTGTGTTCACTAGTTTGCCACTGTTTGGTGTAGATATTATTGAAAATATTGCTTTTGAATACGGCATGATTATCCTTGCTCTTGTGGTAGGTATTTACTCGCTTTATCATGGTTATAAAAAACACCACCACAATATTTTGCCTATTGCTTTGTTTATTGCAGGCATTGGTTTTTTGTTTGCTAAGCAAGCTTGGCACGACTTACAGTTTTATTTTCTAGCGCCGGCCTTACTCTTAGTGGTGATAGCGCATTACATTAATTATCGTTTTTGTAGGGTACATAACCACGCACATAAAGAAGACTGCGACCATTAGTGATTTATTTCACACAAAGGACGCTAAGAAGACAAAGTGACTAAGTAATGTGGTTTCAACTTTATAAAACAACGTTGTGCACTTTGTATTCTTTGTTGCTTTGTACGAAATTCTTTGTATCCTTTGTTTCTTTGCTTCAAATATCTTTCAGCATGTTATCTATCAAAGCTATTACACAGCAAGGCCCTGAGTTATCTACAGCCATACAATTATTTAAAGACTATGCTTTAGAGCTAAATGCAGATTTATGCTTTCAAAGTTTTGATGCAGAATTAGCCGATCCTTTAAAAAAATATGGCGCACCAAAAGGTGCATTATTTATAGCTTATTACAACAACGAAGTTGCCGGCTGCATTGCTCTACAGCCCTTGCCAGATGAAAGTTGCGAGATGAAACGCCTATATGTAAAACCAGATTTTCGCAAGCATAAAATAGGCGATGCTTTGGTACAGCAATTACTAGAAACAGCCAAAACATTAGGCTACCAAAAAATGAAACTTGATACGCTTGAACGCTTACAAGCAGCTATTAATTTGTATAAAAAATATGGCTTTGCTGTTACCACAGCCTACTATCAAAATCCATTACCAGAAGTGGTGTACATGGAAAAAGCGTTGTAATAATTACGAATATTAACTTCTCAAAGAAACACCTTGTTCGCTTGCTTTACGTGCAGGTAAATAAGCTGCAAGCACAGCAATTACAAATACCGTAGCTATTACTACTAAATAATCAGTTGCTAATAATTGTACAGGATAATAATCTATTAAAAAGCTACCACCTTGCAGTGGTACTAAATGAAATTGTATTTGTAAAAAACAAATAAGCGTAGCCAGTACCACACCAATGGCTGTACCTACAATGGCTAGTAAAACGCCCTCACTTAAAAAAATATTACGCACCAAAATATCTGATGCACCCATAGCTTTGAGTACTGCAATATCTTTTTGTTTTTCTAACACTAACATGGTTAAAGCACCAATAATATTAAACGCAGCAATAGCTAGTATTAAACAAGTAACGCCATAAATCACCCATTTTTCTACTTGCATTGCACTGTACAAACTTTGGTTTTGCTGATAACGTGTTGCTACTACAACATCCTTTCCTAGCAGGGTTTTCAGCTTATCTATTACTTTATTAGCGTTGGCTTTTGGTGCCAATTTTATTTCTACTGCACTGTAATCATTTGCACCCATGTACAGCATATACTTTAGAAAAGGAAGGTTGGTAAATACATACTTATCATCAAACTCTTGTTGTACGGCATAGCTACCTGCTGCATACAAACTATAAGCATTAAAGCCTTCTTCTGAATTAAACTTTGCCGCTTGTTTGTTAGGCAAGTTTAGTACCAAGGGGGTTAAACTACTTTCAACATTTGCATTAATAGCATAAGCAACGCCTGCACCTAATACCAAGCGTGGTGCGGCTGTTGTACCAGTGTTAAACTTGCCATTAATTATATGCTGACTAATATTATTGACAGCCGTATTGGCCTCATCAATACCTTTTACAACCACAATACTTTGGTTATCGCCATTCATTAGTAATGCTTTTTCTTGCACTACTAAACTAGCAGCTGTAACGCCTTCTGTTGCTTTAATATTGGCTATTTGCGCCGGTGTCAAATGAATGATTTTACCACTTGCGGCACTAATGTTTACATCGGCATAAAAATCGGTGTACAAGCTTTTTACCAAATCTTCAAAGCCATTAAACACGCTAAACACCACAATAAGCGAAGCAGTAACTACAGCAATAGCAGTAACACTAATCCATGCAATAATATTGATGGCATTAGTTGTTTTTTTTGACTTAAAATACCGCCATGCAAATAGAAGATTCAACGAGAATAATTTATGATTGAGGATTTGAGATGTATGATTTTGCTACTAGATTTTGTTTTCTAAAATTTCATAGACTATTTTGACCGCAGATAGCACAAATAATCGCAGATAATATGTTCGCTTCGCTCACATTTCACGTTTGACTATTCACCATTCGCTTCTCTCGCCTTTTTCTCTTCTTCAATTTTCTTAAACAATGCTTCCATCTTAAATACGTGTTCAAGTGTGTCATCAAGAAAATAATGTATTACAGGCATTCTACGTACTTGGCTTTTTATTTTCTCACCCAATAGCTTTTTTATTTCCCAAGCTCTGTCTTCAATATGTTTCATAGCTAGGCTAGGGTTCTCTACTTGAAACAAACTTAAATAAATTCTAGCCTCTAATAAATCTGGCGTAACCTTTACATCGGCAATAGAAACCATACCACCTGCAAACATATTTAGACCCAATTTCATGAATATATCGTTCAACTCTGCTTGAAATACCGATGCAACTTGCTTTTGACGCTTTCCTTCCTTCATTTCTTTAACTGTTTTATTGGCTGCAAAATTAGTTACTTTGCCCCTCATATTTTATTAAGCTCGAAAATGAAAAGTTTTAGTCGCATTCTATTCTATTTAAAATCACAAAAAAGCAATATTGTTCTATATTTTATCTTCAACTTGCTGGCGGTACTCTTTTCATTAACCTCACTTACTATGCTAGCGCCATTTTTACAATTGCTATTTGGTAAAGAAGAATTACTACTTATAAAACCTGAATGGACGCTTAGTGGCGATAGCGTAACTGCTCATATTAAATATGTTATTAGCCAAGTCATTATTCATTACGACAACAACAAAGTGTATGCACTCGCTTTTATATGCATCATTATTTTGGTATCCGTTTTCTTTAAAAATTTATTTACCTATTTGGGTTTTAGAGTGCTATCACCTATGCGTAACTATGTAATGACCAAATTACGCTCTGACTTATTTGACAAAATATTAGAGCTACCAATTGGTTATTTTACTGAGCAACGAAAAGGCGATATTATTAGCAGAATGAGCAACGATGCGAATGAGATTGAGTTTAGTGTGATGAGCACTTTAGAAGGTTTAATTCGTGAGCCACTAACCATTGTAATTGTTCTGGGAGTTTTAGTATCACTTAGTCCACAACTGTCATTGTTCTTATTTGTTTTACTACCTGTAACAGGCTTTATAATTGGCAGGTTAAGCAAATCGCTAAAAAAACAATCTACTGATGCACAAGAAAGATACGGTTTACTTATGTCGATATTGGATGAAACCTTAACTGGTTTGCGCATTATAAAAGCATTTAACGCTGAGAAATTAATTGGCAACAGATTTTTTACTGTAAATGATGGCCTTGGAAATTTGCGTAACAAGATGAATTTTAGAAGAGATATGGCTTCACCTGTTTCTGAGTTTTTAGGTGTGTTTGTATTGTGTTGTATTTTATGGTTTGGAGGCAAATTGGTGTTAAGCAATCAGGCCGATTTGAATGCAGAAGGATTCATTACTTATATCTTACTATTTACCCAAATAATTCAACCATCAAAAAATTTGGCAGGTTCATTTTCTGGGGCTAGAAAAGGCGGTGCAGCTGTTGCTAGAATTGAAGAAATATTACAAGCAGCCATTGTGGTAAAAGAGCCAGCACAACCAAAATTATTAGAAGATTTCAACCATAGTATTGAGTTTAAAAATGTATCATTTGCTTACAACGATGTAACCATTTTAAAGAATATTAATCTTACCATAGAGAAAGGAAAAACAGTGGCCTTAGTAGGTAGTAGTGGTGCAGGCAAAAGTACATTGGCAGATTTAGTACCTCGCTTTCACGATGTAACAGAAGGTGAACTTTTGATAGATGGTGTAAATATTAAAGACTTGAGCCTACAAAGCTTGCGTAACCAAATAAGCATTGTAACACAAGAGCCCATTTTATTTAACGATACCATTGCAAGCAACATTTGCCTAGGCAAGCAAGATGCCACACAAGCACAAATAGAAGATGCCGCTAAGGTTGCCAATGCCTATCAATTTATCCAGAAAAAAGAAGATGGGTTTAACACCAATATTGGTGATAGAGGTAGCAAACTAAGTGGTGGCGAAAGACAGCGTTTAACCATTGCAAGAGCAGTGCTTAAAAACCCGCCAATTTTAATTTTAGATGAAGCCACCTCATCGTTAGATACCGAAAGCGAACGCTTGGTGCAAGATGCTATTAACAACATGATGCAGAATAGAACAAGCATTGTGATAGCACATAGACTAAGCACCATTCGTCATGCAGATGAGATTATTGTATTGAATAAAGGCGAAATTGCTGAACGTGGTACTCACGATACTTTAATAACCAACGGTGGTATTTACCAACGCTTAGTAGAAATGCAAGAAGTGCGTTAGTTACTTGACCGCTATATTGTAGTAGAGAAGTGCCGTGTAAAACAAAATTTTCAACGACTATTATCTTATTGGCTATTTTATCAATAAATCATTAGCTAATTAATGTACAGTGTTTACTAACAGATATTATGAGCCACCAAATGGCGTTCCAAATAATCCAACAGCAAGTTCTACCCAAACAAGAAAACATATAAATAAAATAAAAATAGCTAACATTATTCTATATCTTATAGACGTTATTTTTCTTAACACAAACTCTAGGGCTAAACCTGTACCAAGTAATAGTACCCCCATAACCACAAAATCATAAACTTGCCAGTTAACATCTTTTGTAAACTGCATGGCTATAAATGGAATAAGTAGCAATACCGTAATAGTACTAAGGATAATTAATAATCTTTTATTACTTACGCGGTTTTCTGAGATACCAATGATACGTGTAGTCATGTCAATTATTTTTTAAAAGCACTTTGAAATGCAAAGTAAATAGAAAAGATTGACACCTCAAACTTTTGTACCGCACATTTTTACGCGCATAACAATTTTATATATTATTAATATTAATGTATTTGAGTGCTAAAAGCAAAAAAAACGGTTATCTTATCAATACGTGTTGTCTATGTTTCTATCCATGGTTTCAGTTCTATATTTGCCACATGATTAAAGTGTTTTTGAAACGAAAAATTGCGCTACGTATAGCCAATGGTCACCCGTGGGTGTATGGTAACGAGATAGAAAAAATGGTGGGCGAGAATGGCAAAACTGTAGAAAGCCAAATAGATCCTGGTACAATTGTAGATGTGCATTATTTTGATAATAAGTATGCTGGTAGAGGGTTTTACAATCATCAATCGCAAATTGCAGTACGTATTGTGAGCCGCAACCGTGATAGAGAAGACATAAACGCACAGTTTTTTCACAATCGTATATTAAAAGCTTGGCAATACCGCCAAAAACTTGGTTATGCTGAAAACTGCCGCTTAATATTTGGCGAAGCCGATTATTTACCGGGTTTAATTATAGATAAGTTCAACGATTATTTTGTTATTCAAAGTTTATCGTTTGGTATGGATCTTTGGAAAAATGCCATTGTAGAGGCGTTACAAAATATATTTAGCCCCAAAGGTATTTACGAGCGTAACGATGTGCCTGTGAGAGAATTAGAAGGCATGAAGCAACAAAAAGGGTTTTTATCTGCACCTTTTGATACCAATATCATCATTAACGAAAATGGGGTGAAGTTTAATGTAGATATAGAAAATGGCCAAAAAACGGGCTACTTTTTAGATCAACAAGATAATCGCAGAGCCATTAATAATATCGTAAAAGATGCTGATGTACTAGGAGCATTTACCTACACCGGTACGTTTGAAATTCATGCGGCGCATTATGGTGCAAAAAGTGTTTACGGTATAGATATTAGCGAGCAAGCTGTGGCACAAGCCAATAAAAATGCGGCTCTCAATGGCTTGGACAGCATTTGTAAGTTTGAAGCTATGAATGCTTTTGACGCCCTAAAACAATGGGATAAAGAAGAAAAATTGTACGATGTGGTAATGCTAGATCCGCCAGCATTTACAAAAAGCAGAGAAAGTATTGATAAAGCTGTGATAGGGTATAAAGAAATTAACCTGCGTGGCATGAAGTTGATAAAAGATGGCGGCTTTTTGGTAACAAGTAGCTGTACCAATTTGGTTAGTCCTGAGTTGTTTTTACATACCATAGAATCTGCCGCACGAGATGCTAAAAAGCGTATTCGTCAGGTAACATTTAAAGCCCAAGCTAGCGACCACCCTATAATTTGGGGCATGGAAAACACCAACTACTTAAAGTTCTTAATAGTAGAGGTAACAAATCGATGATTTAATGATGATTACGATACCATAGATTTTTATGGTATCGTAATTTATCTAAAACAGTTTTTGTAGTTGAAACTTGTTCTTCTCTTTTAGTTTGTCGTCTTCATAAATCTCAAAGTAGTACCAGCCAGCGTGTGGAAAATTGCCATAATCTATGGTAAGGTCAGCCTCTTTTATTTGCTTTATAGTGTATAGTTCTGTACCATCCTCTTCATAAAAAACTATTTTGTACTTATGTAGCTTCACCAATGGAAAGCGCATATCTACACTACCTTTTGTATTGGTATAAATATACACCGAAGGCTTCCATGTAGGCTTAGGTATGTAAGGCTTTAGCATAATAGCATCTTCACTTACATTAAAAATGGTGTCTTTGGTTTTGTTTACAATAGAGTCTTTGTACTTCTTATATTGGCTTATTTCAAGCTCAATAACATCGGTAGGTTTATCTCTATTGTAAATTTTTATATAGCGCTTATTGTCTTTTACTTTTGGTAAATCTTTAACTACTGGCTCGTTACTATTGCCAGGCTTAATAGTACTACCAATAGCTTTTGATATTGAGAAGAAATAAGCACCACCTTCTAGCACATAAAATATGCGATAATACACTTTTACACCAGCAGGCATTTTAGCATCTGTAAAGCCATTTTGTGGCAGTTCTGGCGACACTGCCGAATAGATAGTTGTGAAGTACTTGGTGCTATCAAAAGAACGTTGTACAGCTAGTTGAATACAATTGGGAAAAGGATTTGTCCAGCTAATTAGTATTTTTTCTCGGCCAATATCTCTTACGCTAAACTTAGGTAAAGTATCCTGTGCACTCGCTGCCATGCAGCACCACAAACCAATTAGAAATAGAGGGGTAAACAATTTCATTGGTCAAATATAAAGTTTGCTGCCATTAATCAAATACTAAACTACCTTTTGGCACTGATAAATTGCCTTGCAAGCCACCACTGTGTATGGCCATTATTTTACTGCCTTCAGCAAAATAGCTACTTTCTATTAGGTTAAAAACACCGTACAACATTTTAGACGTATATACAATATCGGTAGGTAATTGATACGTGGTATATAGATGGTTCATCCAATCTAGCAAGGCTTTTGGATGTTTGGCATAGCCACCAAAATGATAATCAGCCAAAATGGTAAAAGGCTTTTCTGCTTCTTTTGTGGTGAGCAAATGGGTTATTTCTTGCTGCAAACTATCATGCCCCTTTAATGCAGTGATGCCTATTATATGTTGATGTGTTGCAGCACCTTTTATTAAGCCAGCCATCATAGTGCCAGTACCTGTAGCACAAGCAATGTGTGTGTAGCTATCATCAATCCATTTGTACATATCTGTTACACCTTCAGCACCTAGTGTGGCATAGCCACCTTCATTTACCCAATACCAATTGTCCTGTTGCAAATTTTGTTTTAATAATTCCTTATTGCCATAATCTGTTCTACTTACAAATTGCAGTTGCATACCTAAGCCTTGTGCCTGCTGTAATGTATGATTAAGTTGTTTAGATTCATGGCCCCTAATAATGCCTATACTGTTTAGCCCTTCTAATTTACAAGCGTAAGCTGTAGCTACAATATGGTTAGAATATGCACCACCAAAAGTGGCAATAGTGTTTTTTTTCGCTTGCTTGCAATCCTTAATTTGTAGTTGTAGTTTAAACCATTTATTACCGCTTACCACGTTGTGCAATTTGTCTAGCCTTAGTATATCTAAAAAAATATTATTATTTGTAGATGACTTTAAAAGCGGTTGTACGTAAACGTTATCGTAAAAAATAGGCTGCATCATGATATAAAATTAATGAAGTTATATTGGCAACTACTGTAATAACCATTAAATTCGCAAATGTTAAATTGATATTATGAAATGTCTGTAAATCTGAAACCGTTATTTGCAACGCAAATAACAATATCATTTCCAGATAAACGACGTATTACATCAGAAACTTAAAATCAAGCAAATGAAACCAACCTTAGTAATTTTAGCAGCCGGCATGGCAAGTAGATACGGCGGCATGAAACAAGTAGAAGCTTTTGGTCCTAGTGGCGAAACCATTATGGATTACTCAATATACGATGCTATTGCAGCAGGCTTTGGCAAAGTAATTTTTATTATCAGAGAAGATTTTGCAGACGCTTTTAAAGCCACGTTCGAACCAAAACTAGCTGGTAAAATAGAAACAGTATATGTGTACCAAAAACTTGAAAGTTATATTGGCGATAGACAAATACCTGCTGATAGAACTAAGCCTTGGGGCACCGGGCATGCATTACTTTGCTGTAAAGAAGTAATTGATGGTCCATTTGCAGTAATTAATGCAGATGATTTTTATGGTAAAGATGGCTTTATAAAAGCAGCTGAATTTTTAAACACCAAATGTGCAGATAACTTATATGCAGTAATTGGTTATAGCTTAGTAAATACGTTAAGCGATAACGGTAGTGTGAGTAGAGGTGTGTGTGAAATAGATGCAGATGGTAACTTAGTAGGTATTGATGAAACAACATCTATCTACAAAAAAGATGCTGAAATAGTGGCTGATATTGAAGGTGGCACTAAAACTTTATCTCCAGATACAAAAGTGAGTATGAACTTCTTTTGCTTTGGCAAAAGCTTTGTAGCCTTATCAGAAGAATTATTTGAGGTGTTTCTTGACACACAAAT